>MEDZ01000023.1 GCA_001724275.1 Gemmatimonadetes bacterium SCN 70-22 | reverse complement strand
CGAGGGCGGCGTCCCCGCGCCCGCGTACGTCGCCTCGTCGATCTCCGCCAGGACGTGGGCGGCGCGCTGGGCCGTCTCCGCCGTGACCCCGACGTGCCGGAGCGTCCGGACGAAGCTCCGCGTGTCGGTCATGGTGCGAGCGCCGATCCCCGTGCGGGCCATGACCGCGGAGGCGAATGCCCGCCGCACCGCCGCCGGCGGGACGACCGCAGATGTTGTCAATTGTTGGAGTCCCGCCGCCGGCGGGGGCGTGCGCCGCTGCCGCGGGCGCTGCCGTGCGCCCAGCGCCAGCGCGGGGATCGGGACGACCGCCAGCAGCGCCCACCAGGCCGGCGCCGTGGAAAGCGGCGGCGCGATGGGGCCGCGATAGCGCGCACGCACGGGGAGGCGAGGCGCCGTGTCGGCGGTCGCGTCGACGCGCGCGGCGAGGGTGCCGCCCCCCACGGTCAGCGGGATCGCGGCGGTGACGGCGACCTCGTACGCCTCGGTGTAGGGATTCCAGAAGGGGTAGCGCACGGCGGGGACCTCCAGCCTCCCCTCCCGGCGCGGCGTGACGATCCACTCGAAGTCCTTGCGCCCCTGGATGAGCGCCGTCCCCGAGTCGATGCTCACGTGCTCGGCGCCGCTGACGGCATCGCCCCACGCGAGGGCGAGGTGGGGTCGCGGAAAGAGCGAGACGTTGCCGGTGCCTCGCACGCTCACGACGAGGGTGACCGGGTCGCCGACGCGCGCGGCGGTGGTGTCCAGGCGGGCCCCGAGTACGAGCCGCCCGACCGCGCCGTCATACCCGGCCGGGCGCCCCGCCGGCGGGGGCTCCTTGGCCACGACGGTCACCGCGCTGGTGCGGGCGGCGTGACTCTCTTCGCGGCTGAAGAAGGCGTTGGAGAGCGGAAGCGAGTACGTGAGGCGCGCGGGGGCGAGGACGTGCGTCCCCGCCGTCAGGGGGAAGAGGGCGCGCTGGAAGACGTGCACGTCGTACGATCGCCCGCCCTCGTCGCGGCGCAGCGGGCGCGCCGGCGACGGGAGGTCGTAGGCGAGCATCGACCGGACATCCGGCGGGACAAACTCCGGATTGCGCCTCAGCCGCTGCGAGACTTCGGGGGAGAGGAAGACGCCGATCTGGTACGTCACCTGCTGCCCCACGTAGACGGTGGTGGGGAGGGCGAGTGCGCTGAAGTTCACGTCCTTCCGCGGGTCGATGCGTCCCTCGGTCACGATCGCCGGGCGCGCGTCGGTGGCGGGGGGCGTGGCGCCCTGCTGCGCCGTGGTGGCAGCGGGGAGCAGGAGCCCCGCCACCGCCAGCCACCGGCCCCGACGCCGGAGGCGCGACGGAAGGCGCGACGGAAGGCGCGACGGAAGGCGCGACGCGACGACGCTCACCAGTCCTTCCCTCCCGGGGGCGGCTGGGGACGGCTCTGCCGCTGCTTGCGCCCCTGCACCCCCCGCTCCTCGCGCGCCGCCGCATCGAGGAGTTGCTCCGCCTGCTGCTCGCCCAGCCCACCGCCCTGCTGCTGCGCCCGCGGTGTATCGGCCTCGCCGCGATCCTGCTGGCTGGCATTCGCCCCGCCGCCTCCCCCTCCCCCGCCCCCGCCGTTCTCTTGCTGCTGGCGGAGCGCCAGCTCGTAGTTCCACTTGGCGTCGCGGTCGGTGGGGCGCAGGATCAGGGCGCGCTTGTACGTCTCGAGCGTGGTCGCGAGCGCCTCGCGCGTGCTGTCCGCCGCCGGGGCGCCGGCGAGGCCGCGCCGCAGGTGCCCGAGGCCGAGGTTGAACCAGGCGCGGAAGCGGAGCTCCGGTTCCTCGACGCGCGCAGCGCGCTCGAGGGGTTCGATCGCGCTCGGGAGCGAATCGGCCGCGACGAGCGCGGTCCCGAGGTTGTACATCAGCTCCGGGCGCGCATCGCCCTTGGCGATCGCCGAGCGATAGAGCGCGGCCGCTCGCGCGTGGCGCCCCATGGCGTACTCGCGCGCCGCCTCACGCGGCACGCTTCCCGACCAGGTGCACCCCGACATCGCGACCGTCCCGGCCATTGCCGCGGCGACGGCGGCGGAGGGGCGCGGGCCGCGTCGGCGGCGTTCGGCGCGCCAGGTATCGACGAGGAGGAGCAACAGGGCCGGGGCGACGAACCACTGGAAGCGCGGGGTGCGCGTGGCGCCGGCGGCGACCCGGCGCGTCGTGGCACGCAGGTTCCGGAGGGCCGCGCGCACGCGGGCCGCCTTGTCCGTCACCTCGGCACCGATGAAGGTCCCGTTGCCCGCGTCGGCGATGGCCTGGAGCATCTCCGGCGTGTAGCGGGAAATCACGACCTGGCCGTTCTCGTCGCGCTTGGGGGCAACCGTCCCGTTCTCCTTGACGGGAATCGTCGACCCCTGCGTGGTGCCGAAGCCGACGGTGACGATCGCGATCCCGTTCTGCGCGGCGCGCGCCGCCGCCGCCCGCACGTCCTCCACCGGCTCGAACGCCTCGCCGTCGCTCATGATCACGAGGGCGCGGTCGCTCCCGCCTGGCGAGGACAGGAGGAGGTCGGTCCCCTGCGTGACGGCGCGCGCGAGCGAGCTCCCCGCCTGGCCCACGATGCTGGGGTCGAGGTTGTCGAGGAAGAGTTCGAGCGCGCCGTCGTCGACGGTGAGCGGGGTCAGGATGTAGCTGCGGCCGGCGAAGGCGAGCATCGCCACGCGGTCGGCGCGCGACAGGTCCCGGTAGCGGCGCACCTCCTGCTTCAGCCGCTCCAGGCGGTTGGGGCGCTCGTCGGTGGCGAGCATGGAGAGCGAGGCGTCGAGGGCGAGGACGACGTCGATCCCCTCACCGCTCACGATGGCGGGTTCCATTCCCCAGCGCGGGCCGGCGAGGGCGGCGCCGGCCAGGAGGACGACCCCGCCCAGGCGCACGGCGCGCCACGGCGACGACGCCAGCGCGCCGGCCGGCGTGAGGCGGGCGAGGAGCGGCGCCTCGCCCATGCGTGCCAGCCGCAAGCGCTTGCGCCTGACGGCCGCCACCACCGCCAGCACCGCCCCCGCCACGAGGACGACGGCAACCGGGAGCATCCAGGGCCAGTCGGTCGTCACCGCATTCATGCCGCCTCCCGCTGTTCCGCCGGCTGCAAGGCCTGGTGGACCTCCTCCACCACCCCGCGCGCCTCGTCGCCCGCCAGCTCGGCGCGCCCGGCGTCGATCGGGACCCCCGCGAACTTGACCAGGTCCACCTCCTGCAGCAGCCGCGCGAGGCGCGCGAGCGGAAGCCGGGTGTCGCCGCGCAGGCGCTGCAGGAGCTCCGACGTGGTCAGCGAGGGCGCGGCCGCCGCGACGACGCGCGCGAGGTAGTCCCGGACCACGTCGGCCATGAGCGCCACGTAGGCGCCCCGTTCCCCGCTGGCCACCAGCTCCATCGCCGCGATCCGCGCGAACTCCTCGTCGGCGAGCTCCTTCGGGGTGCGGTGCGGGGGGAGCGCTGCCTGCCGGCGCCGGCGCCAGAGCCACCAGAGGGCGCCCACCACGCCTAACGCGGCCAGGGCGACGAGCCCCCACCACCACCACGGCGGGCCGAATTCGAAGAGCGGGCGCGCGGGCTTCGGCACGCGCTCGGAAGAATCGGCGGGGAGGACCGACGCCACGACGACCGAGAGCTCGCGACCGACCGCCACGCGTCGCACCGCAGCACCCTCGCGCACCACGACGTCGGGGAAGCGGATGGCTCGCACGCCCACGTCCCACGCCGCGAGGCGATACGTGGCCGCCTGTTCGGTGGCGGAGGAGTCGCCCGCCGTCGTGACGACCACGGGGTCGAGGGGCTCCACACCGGTCCCGGAGTCGGGCGCCTCGGGAAAGTCGAGCGTCGCCCCCCGGGGGGCTCGCACCCGGACCACGACGCGGAACGGATCGCCGACGGTCACCGTCTCGGGGAGGACCAGGACGCCGCGCGAGATCGCCCCCGCGCTCCCCCCGGCGGCGCCCGGGCGCCCCCCCTGCCCTTGCAGCTCGCGGGCGGAGAGCAGCGCCCACCCCCCCACCAGCAGGGCGATCGCGCGGCGAGGACGACGGCTCATCCGCGCGCCACTCGCCGCTCGCGCGTCCGGAAGAAGCGCAGCAGCGGCTCGAGGTATCCGCCCGCCGTGGAGATCGGGATCTCGTCGATCGCCAGGCGACGCAGGAGCTGGCGCCGCGCCTCGTGCTCGCCGGCGGCCTGCTCGGCGTACGACGCGCGCACCGCCGGGTCGCTCGTGTCGACGTCGATCGTGACGCCGCTCTCGGGATCGGCGAAGCGGGCCATCCCGACGTCGGGGAGCTCCAGCTCGCTCGGATCGTCGACCACGGCGGCCACCACGTCGTGGCGCTGGGCCAGGAGCTTGAGGGGGCGCTCGACGTCGGGGTCCAGCAGGTCCGAGACGATGAAGATGATCGCGTGCTGCCGCAGGACGCCGCGGAGGAAGTCGAGGGCGAGCGGGATGTCGGTCCCCGTGCCACGCGGCTCGTGCACGAGGACGTCGCGCAGGATGCGAAGGGCGTGGCGGCGCCCCTTGCCCGGGGGGACGAAATGCTCGACGCGATCGGTGAAGAGGAGCGCCCCGACCCGGTCGTTGTTGCGCACCGCCGACATCGTGAGGACGGCCGCCAACTCGGTCGCCAGCTCGGACTTGAAGCGCCGCACCGTCCCGTAGCGCTCGGAGCCCGACAGGTCGACGACGAGCATCAGGGTGAGCTCGCGCTCCTCGATGTACCGCTTGACGAACGGGCGCCGCATGCGCGCGGTCACGTTCCAGTCGATCGACCGGACCTCGTCGCCCGGCTGGTACTCCCTGACCTCGGCGAACTCCATCCCCTGTCCCTTGAAGATGGAGCGATACTCGCCGGTAAAGACCGAGTTGACGAGTCGCCGGGTGCGCAGCTCGATCAGCTTGACCTGGCGGAGGATCTCCGGGGAGATCGCCACCGCCCGACGGCGCTCGACAGGGGCTGGCGCGGACATCGGCGGGATTACGGTGCTTCCACCGTGTCGAGGATCCGCGTGACGATGTCGTCGCTCGAGACGTTCTCCGCCTCGGCCTCGTACGTCGTGAGGATCCGGTGACGGAGGACGTCGGGCGCGATCGCCTTGACGTCGTCCGGCGTGACGTAGGTGCGTCCCCGCAGGAAGGCGTGGGCGCGCGACGCCTGGGCCAGGGCGATGGTTGCCCGGGGGCTGGCGCCGAACTCGATCAGGGGGGCAAGGTCCTTGAGCCTGGCGTCGGCGGGGTATCGCGTGGCGTGCACGAGGTCGACGATGTAGTCGACGATGCGCTCGTCCATGTACAGCTCGGTGATCCGGTGCCGTGCCTCGAGGATGGCCTGCGGCGAGGCGATGGCGTCGATGGCGATGGGCTCGCCGCTCGCCATGCGGCGCATGATCTCCTTCTCTTCCTCGCGCGATGGGTAACCCACGCGCAGCTTGAGCATGAAGCGGTCGACCTGCGCCTCGGGGAGCGGGTAGGTCCCCTCCTGCTCGATGGGGTTCTGCGTGGCCAGCACGAGGAACGGCTCCTCGAGACGAAACGTCTGGCCGCCTAACGTGACCTGCTTCTCCTGCATCGCCTCGAGGAGGGCCGCCTGCACCTTGGCCGGGGCGCGGTTGATCTCGTCGGCGAGGACGATGTTGGCGAAGATGGGGCCGCGCTTGATCGAGAAGCTCCCGGTCGACTGGTCGAAGACCTGCGTTCCGAGGACGTCGGCGGGAAGGAGGTCCGGGGTGAACTGGATGCGCTGGAACGTGGTGTGGATGGTCTCGGCCAGCGTGCGCACGGTGAGCGTCTTCGCGAGCCCGGGGACTCCCTCGAGCAGGACGTGGCCCCCGGTGAGGAGCGAGATCAGGAGGCGCTCCACCATGTATTCCTGACCGACGACGCGCTTCCCGACCTCGCGTTCGACGGCCTGCACCAGCGCCATGTCCGTTGCCGCTTGTGTTGCCACGTGCGCGTTCTCCTGTAGGTCGACGGGTTTCTGGCTCTTACACCGTACTTGCGCGCGGTTCCGCGCGTTGCGCCCGGCGACCGGCCCGTGCGATCACTCGCCGCGCCGGCGCCGCCTCGCTGCAGACGATCGGCCAGGGGGCCGCGTTCCCTCGCCACGCCCTTGCGTCGCGGGACGCCCGGCGTCGCCTTCGCGCGCCCCACGCCCCTCGGCTCCCCCCCGGCGCACCGGGCGAGCGGGGGGGCGGTCCCCCCCCGAGCGCGCCTCGCGCTTCCGTGGCCGCGTCCCGGCCGCGACCTCGGTGCCGGTGAGCACCTCGAGCATCGCCGCCTCGCGAGGGCTCAGCTCACGCCACGCGCCCGCCTCGAGCATCCCCAGGCGCACGGGGCCGCACTGCGTGCGCACCAGGCGCTCCACCTCCAGCCCGAGGGCGGCGCACAGCCGGCGGATCTCGCGCGTGCGTCCCTCGCGGATCGCGATCTCGAATCCCCAGCGCCGCCGCTCCAGCGGGTGGACGTTGACCCACGCGGGATGCACGATGCCATCCTCCAGCTCCACCCCGGTGCGTGCCGCCTCGGCCGCGCGCTTCGCGTTGCCGCGCACGGTGGCCAGGTACACGCGTTCCACCTCGCGGCTCGGATGCGTGAGGCGGTGTGCGGCCTCGCCGTCGGTGGTGAGGAGGAGGACGCCCTCGGTCAGGAAGTCGAGACGCCCGACGTACGTCAGCCCGGGGACGTCGGGGACGAGGTCGAAGACGGTACGACGCCCCTCGGGGTCGCGCCGCGTCGTCATCACGCCCGCCGGCTTGTTGAGGACGATCCAGCGCGCGCGCGGCGCGCCGAGCACCACCTCACGCCCATCGACCTGCACACGGTCGTTGGCGGGATCGACGACCTGCCCGATCCGTGCCGGGAGGCCGTTGACCAGCACGCGTCCCTCGGCAATCAGCGCCTCCGCGTGGCGGCGCGATGCGACCCCGGCGCGCGCCAGGGCGCGGTGGATGCGCATCGGTTCGTTCATCAGATCGGCTTCGGCTCGGCGCGGAGCGCCACCGCGAGTTCATCGGCCCGCGGGAGCTCCTCGAGGTGGCGCAGGGCGAACTGTTCGAGGAAGAGCGGCGTGGTGCCGTACAAGAGCGGGCGTCCGATCCCCTCGCCGCGTCCGGTGACGTCGATGAGGCCGCGCTCGTGCAGCGACTTGAGCACCCCGCCGACGTTCACGCCGCGGATCTCCTCGATCTCGGCCCGCCCGATCGGCTGCCGGTAGGCGATGATCGCCAGCGTCTCGAGCGCGGCCGCCGAGAGGCGGTGCGGCCGCACCGCCAGCTGCGCGCGCTCGATCGCCTCGGTGTACTCGGGCCGGGTGAGGATCTGCCATCCCTCGCCGAGCTCCACGAGCTCGACGCCGTGCCCTTCGTTGTCGTAGGTCTCGCGCAGCTCGTCGAGTGCGGCCTGCACGGCGGCCGGCGACGACTCCGGGTCGAGCGCCGCCAGTTCTTCCTTGGGGACGGGGCGCGCGCTCGAGAAGAGCGCCGCCTCAAGCAGCTTGGCCAGGGGATTCACGAGTGATGAACACGTTGGCGAACGGATTCGCCTGCATGAGTTTGAGCTCGCCGCGGCGGGCCAGTTCGAGGAGGGCGAGGAGGGCGGAGAGGATCTCCCAGCGCTCGGCCCCCTGCCGGACGACGTCGCGCCAGCGCGCCCGCTCCTTGAGCAGGAGGACGCCGCGCACGGTGGCGATGGCCCCGTCCACGTCGAGCGCTCGCGGGATCACGTCGTGCACCGCGGGGTCCTTCGCCACGCGCAGGACGCGGTCCATCGCCGAGAGGAGCTCCGCCAGCGACAACGCGAGCGGCGCCGGTGGCGGCTCGACACCGCTGGGCGCGATGTACGCGCGCGCGAAGCGCGAGCGCCGCTCCTCGGCGAGCTCCTCGAGGACGTCCACGACTTCGCGCATCTGCTGGTACTCCAGCAGGCGCCTGACGAGTTCGGCGCGCGGATCCTCCCAGGCGTCCTCGCTGTCGTTGCGCGGCAGGAGCATCTGCGCCTTGATGCGGAGGAGGCGCGCCGCCATCTCGAGGTAATCCGCCGCCTGGTCCAGTCCGAGCGTGCGGACGCGCGCCAGGAACTGGTCGGCGATGCGCGAGATGGGGATGTCGTAGATGTCGACCTTCTCGTCGCGGATGAGCCCCAGCAGGAGGTCCAGGGGGCCCTGGAACTCCGAAAGCTCCACCACGAAGGCGTTGTCGTGATCGACCGCGATCGACGTCATCACATCCCCAGCGTGAACTGGCTCGGGAGGATGAACTGCGAGACCGCGCGCAGCAGCGTTCCCCCGACGAGGTTCACCGGCGCCATCCAGGCCGACAGGAGCGGGGCGCCGAGGCGCGTCATCATGAGGATCATGAGGATGAAGATTCCGTACATCCCCACCTGCTGGTAGCGGATGGCCCACGCCGGCGGGAGGAGGTACTTCATGACGTGCGACCCATCCAGCGGCGGGATCGGGAGGAGGTTGAACATCGCCAGGATGAGGTTGAAGACCACGCCGGTGATGAACATCCGCTGGAGGATGGCCAGGGTATCGGTGGCCACCGGAAGGGCGCGCCCCATGAGGCCGAGGAGGGCGATGACGCCGGTGCAGAGGACGGCGAGGACCAGGTTGGTGGCGATCCCCGCCATGGAGACGATGATGTCGCCGCGCCGGTAGTTGCGGTAATTGCGCGGGGTGACCGGGACGGGCTTGGCTCCGCCGAAGATGAAGCCCCCGGTAAAGAAGGTGACCAGGGGGAGGATGATCGTGAAGAACGGGTCGATGTGCTTGACCGGGTTCCAGGTCAGGCGCCCGAGCTGGAATGCCGTGGGATCCCCCTGCCTGAGCGCCGCGTACCCGTGAGCGAACTCGTGGGCGACCATGGAGAACAGCAGGACCGGCGCCACGAGCAGGAACTCTTGCAGCTTATCCAATGGGGTCCGAACGATGAGCTGGGGTGGTGCGGAAGGACGGGCAAGGTAGCGCGGGGGGGAACGAGAGTCAAAGCACTGTCTTTCCTTGACATGGCCCCTATGTGCCAATAGGATTCATGGCTCGCAACCAACCCACCTGAACACCGCTCCACCGGAGTTTCTTCGTGCCGAATATCGCCTCCGCCGAAAAGAACATGCGGAAGTCCCGCGCCGCGACCGTGCGCAATCGCGCCCAGCGTTCGGCGCTTCGCACGGCGTTGAAGAAGGCGAAGGACGCCGGCGCCACGCCCGAGCAGCAGAAGACGGCGGTCTCCCTGCTCGACCGCGCCGCCCGCAAGGGACTGATTCACAGGAATACCGCTGCCCGGCACAAGAGCCGCCTCGCCAAGAAGGCGAACGCCGCGAAGTAGGGCACCGGCGCTCGTACCAGACAAAGCGGGGCGATCCACTCGGATCGCCCCGCTCTCGTTGCGCCCGCCCCCCTGCCTCACATCGCGGCCAACTCACCGCCGCAACGCTCGCAGTACCACTCGGTGGGGTAGTTCATCGTCCCGCACTCCTGGCACTTGAGCGTCTTGACCTGCTCGGTGGGCATGTCCTTCAGGAACGACGGCATGCTCCCCGGCGTGAGCGCCGAGCCCGCGGGACCCGCCGCGAAGTTCTCGCGCGAGGTCGGGGGAAGGTTCGAGGAGAGCGGCGTGGGGCGCCGTGGCGCGGTGAGGACGGGGGGCGGGAGCAGGTCGACTCGCTCCTCGCCGCGGGGGGACGCCGGTGGTGCCGGAAGCTCGGGCTCGGTGGCGGCGGCGGCCGGCTCACCCTGAAGTTCCCGGGGCGCATCGACGACCGACTGGAGGAAAGCCAGTTCGTCCATCGCAGACGGCTCCGGCGACGCGAGCGTCCGAGTCTCCAGAACAGACGGGGGGAGCTCCTCCGACGTCTCGGCGGACGCGGCAGGAGCACCTTCGTCAGGCACCGCTGCCGCGGCGACGGGGGGCGGCGACGCGGAAGCCGCGACCGCGGAGGGAACGGCAGTCGGCGCCGCCGGCGGAGCGGTGACCATCGCCAGGACCTCCGTGATGCGCGAGAGCTCGCGTTCATGTCCCGTGCGCTCGGCGCTGAGACGCCCGATCGCCTCGTCGCAGCTGCCCATGGACTGCTGAGCCCGCTCGGCGTCGAATTCGCCGACGAGGGCGCGGAGCTCGAGCTCGGCCCGCTCGTCACGGCGCACCCCTTCTTCGGCCGCGAGCGTGGCGATGCGCTCCCGGAGTCCGGAGGCGGAGCGCTCGAGGTCGGAGGCACGCCCGCGCAGCTGCTGCGTAACCCCCTCGAGTCGTCCGAGGTAGTCACTCCGGACGCGATCCACGACGTGAGCCGGTGACGTGGTGCGCCGTTCCTCCAGCTGGGCGAGCCACCCCTCGTAGCGGCGGCGTTCCGCGAGGAGCCCCTCGAGGGCGTCGATCGGGTTCGTTTCGAAGTTCGTCATACCTCTTCCTCTCGGCCTGCTCTCACGGAATCGGGCAGCCGGGATAGGTCTCGCCCGGCTTGGCGCGTCGTCGCGCCTGGACCAACGCTTCTACCTGTGCCGGGGTCAGCGTGTTCACGCGTCCCAGCAGTCGTGCGGTGAGCACGATGCGCGCGCTGTGCTCGAGACTCTCCATCCGCTGGTGCGCGATGGTGAGCGATGTCCCGACCGTCGTCGCCCCATGGTTCGCCATGAGGAAGGCGTCGTGGTCGTCCAGGTACGGCTCGAAGGCGTCGGCCAGCGCCTCGGTCCCCGGCGTCGCGTACGGCACCAGCGGGACCCAACCGACCTGGTAGATCACCTCGGGGAGGATGCACGCGGCAAAGGACTCGCCCGCCACGGAGAATCCGGTCGCCGTGGGCGGATGCGCGTGCACCACCGCGTTCACGTCGGCGCGGCGCTGGTAGATGCGCAGGTGCATCTGCACCTCGGACGACGCACGCGTGGAGCCGCGCACCGGCCGGCCATCGAGCGTGAGCTCGACGAGGTCGGCCCCCTGCACGTCCACTTTCGACTTCCCTGCGGGAGTGACGAGTATGCGATCGGGAGCGATACGCACCGAGACGTTGCCATCGGGACCGGCGATCAGCCCGCGCTCGTACAATCGCCGGCAGACCGTGACGATCTCGCGCCTGGCTGCGAACGCTCCCGGTGCCGCCATCACCACCTCACCCTAACTCGCCTGCCGATGGACGATCCGCCCGGCCACTATGGTACACGTGGCTCGCCCGGTCAATGTCTTTCCTGCATACGGCGTGTTGCGTCCCTTCGAGAGGAACGTTGCGGGGTCGACCTGCCATCGGGCGGCCGGATCGAAAACGGTGATGTCGGCCACGCTCCCGCGGCGCAACGTCCCGCCCGGAAGGTGGAAGATGCGCGCCGGCGCGCACGACATGCGGTCGACGAGGGTGGCGTAGCTGACGATCCCGGGAACGACGAGATTCGTGACGAGGACGGCGAGCGCCGTCTCGAGCCCGACGATCCCGTTGGGCGCGTCGGCGAACTCGCGCTCCTTCTCGTCGTAGTGATGGGGGGCGTGGTCGGTCGCCACGAGGTCGATGGTCCCGTCGCGCACCGCCTCCTTGAGCGCTTCCACGTCCTCGGCGGTGCGTAGCGGCGGATTCATCTTGGCGTTGGTGTTGTACCCCTCCACCGCCTCCTCGGTGAGTGACAGGTGATGCGGGCAGACCTCCGCCGTCACCCGGATGTTGCGCTCCTTCCCCCAACGGATGAGCTCGACAGAGCCCTTGGTCGACATGTGACAGAGGTGCACGTGACCACCCGTGCGTCGAGCGAGGAGGATGTCGCGAATGACCATGATCTCCTCGGCCTCGGCTGGAATGCCCTTGAGGCCGAGGCGCGCCGAGACCACCCCCTCGTTCATCGCCCCGCCCATGGCGAGGGTCGGCTCCTCGCAATGGTCGGCGACCGGGATCTCGAAGGTGCGCGCGTACTCGAGCGCCGTCCGCATGAGCTGCGCACTGGCCACGGGCTTCCCGTCGTCGCTGACGGCGACGGCGCCGGCGCCGACCATCTCGCCAAACTCCGCGAGCGCCTCCCCCCTCTGCCCCACCGAGATGGCACCGATCGGGTAGACGCGCGCCGCGGCGGCACGCATCGCCTGCCGGATGATGAAGCCGACCGCCGCCTGGTTGTCGGTGACCGGGTCGGTGTTGGGCATGGCGCAGACGGCGGTGAAACCACCGGCGGCGGCGGCACGCGCGCCGGTGGCGATGGTCTCGACATCTTCGCGCCCCGGCTCGCGCAGGTGGCAGTGCACGTCGACGAAGCCGGGCGAGGCGATCTGCCCCGTGCAGTCGATCTCGACGAGGTCACCGTCGCGCCGGACCTCGCCCAGCGGGGCGCCGGCATGCTCGATGCGGCCGTCGACGACCAGCACGTCGCCGGTGACGTCGAGGTTGGAGGACGGGTCGAGCACCCGAGCGTGGCGGAGGAGGACGTTCATCGAAGAAGAGAAGACGAGAAGACGAGAAGACGAGAGGACGAGAGTCAGCTCTTGGCGGCTTCGGCCAGTTCTGGGCGGCCGCCGGCCAGGAGGTAGAGCACGGCCATGCGGACGGCGACGCCGTTGGTGACCTGGTCGAGGATGACGCTGTGCGGGCCGTCGGCGACGTCGGAGTCGATCTCGACCCCGCGGTTCATGGGACCGGGGTGCATGATGAGGATGTCGCGGGGGGCGCGCTCGAGCTTCTCGCGCGTGACCCCGAAGACCCGGTTGTACTCCCGCAGCGAGGGGATGTAGCCGGCCTGCATGCGCTCCAGCTGCAAGCGGAGGATGTTGAGGGCATCGGCCCACTCGATCGCCTCCTCGATGCGGCGAAAGACGGTGACGCCGAGGGCTTCCACCGCGTTAGGCAGGAGCGAGCGGGGACCGCAGATGGCGACGTCGGCGCCCATCTTGCGCAAGCCCCAGATGTTGGAGCGTGCGACGCGCGAGTGCAGCACGTCGCCGCAGATGCACACCTTGACCCCCGCCAGCCGCCCGAAGTGGTCGCGCAGCGTCAGCAGGTCGAGGAGCCCCTGCGTGGGGTGCTCGTGCGTCCCGTCGCCCGCGTTGACGACATTGGACTCGATGCGATCGGCGAGGAAGCGCGCCGCCCCGGAGGCGCCATGGCGAATGACCACCATGTCGATCTTCATCGCCTCGAGGTTCCGCGCGGTGTCGACCAGGGTCTCGCCCTTCGCCACGCTCGAGCCGCTGGCCGCCACGTTGACCGTGTCGGCCGACAGGCGCTTCTCGGCGAACTCGAAGGAGACGCGCGTGCGGGTCGACGCCTCGAAGAAGAGGTTCACGATCGTCGCCCCGCGCAGCGTGGGGACCTTCTTGATGGCCCGCAGCGAGATCTCCTTGAAGGGCCCCGCGGTGTCGAGAAGGAGCTGGATCTGCTCGGGGGACAGCTCCTCCAGTCCCAGCAGGTCCTTGCCGAGATCCGGGCTCTTCACGCGCCCTCCGCCGGCACCAGGACGACCGAGTCGTCTCCATCGAGCTCGGCGACCATGACGTCGACCCGTCCCCCCGTCGGCACCGTCATCGATTTCCCCACGATGTCGGCGTGGATGGGGAGCTCGCGCCCGCCTCGGTCGACGAGGACGGCGAGGGCGATGCGCGCGGGGCGCCCGAAATCGGCCAGCTCGTCGAGCGCGGCGCGAATGGTCCGCCCCGTGTAGAGCACGTCGTCCACGATGACGACGCGCTTGCCATCGACGGCCCAGGGGAGGTGCGTCTTCCCCACGACCGGGCGCGGCCCGACGGTCTGCAGGTCGTCGCGATACAGCGTGATGTCGAGGGCGCCTCGCGGGAGTTGGACCCCTTCCCGCTCGCTGATCATCTGGACGAGACGATCGGCCAACTGGACGCCCCGTCGCTGGATCCCCACCACGATGACGTCGTCGGTGCCGTCGAACAGCTCGACGATTTCGTCAGCCATGCGGCGCAGGGTGCGCGCCACGGCGCGCGCATCGAGCGCAATCGTTCGCGTAGGTGCCATGAGCGGCCAATATGCGCCGCGCAAACCGCAAAATGAAGCGCCCGCCCCGTCGCGCGAGGCGGGTCACGCGGCGGCGTGGTGCGCCGCCACCGGGCGCCTAGCGATCGCGCACGCGGGGATGCTCGTCGCCCATGACGCCGCGCCGTGGCGAGATCTCACCCACCACACCGAGACGACCGGGGGTGGTGCGGATCTCCAGGATATCTGCCTCCTCCGCCGGCGTCTCGTCGCCCAGAGGGACCCCCGCGGGACGCACGAAGTGACTCCAATCGGCGACGGCCACCTCGCGGTCGACTCGCGGAGCGTTGCGACGCGGCGCCGCGTACATCCCCTCCTCGATCAGCGCCTTCTCGGCGAAGACGTCGCGGACCTCCGTGACATGACGCAGCTCGTGCACCCGTACGTCGCGCCAGAGCGCCGCCACCAGCAGGCCCCCCGTGCGCAGGATCATCGCCAGGCCGGCATACGCGGCCACGTCTGCGACGTTCAAGGCGACTCCCAGGTTCGTGAAGTCGAGCTCGATGAAATCGACCACGCCGTACGGCGACGTCACGAGACTGGCGAAGTTGCCGAGCGCGCCGCCGACGATGAGCCCGAGGGCGCGTGGCGCCGAGCGGTCGACGCGCGCCAGATCGCGGCTCACCGGGACCATGAGGACGATCGCCGCCAGCGTCAGCGCGAGGTTGACCTGCCAGGTGTAGACACCGATCGACCAGCCGAACGCTCCCTGGTCGTTGTGCACGACCGCGAAGCGCAGCCACGGGGCGAACGACGTGGCGTCACCGGCCAGGAACTGCATGGCCGCCGCCTTCGTCGCCAGGTCCCCGATGGTGACCAGCAGGGCAATGCGGGCGAGCTGCGTGAGATGTCGATTCTCGGTCACTGAACAGGCTCCATGTCGGCGTCGCCCCCCGCGCGTCTCGAGGCTCGGGGCGCGCCATCCCTCGGCACCTCCCGGGCCCCCCTGCGCGCCGCGGTCACCAGCGAATTGGGACCTTCCCGGGCGGCTGAGAGAGCAGGAGGTGTGCCACGGGACGCAGTCATGGGGTGAGCCGGGTCACGACGGGGGGAGCTCCCCGCCCCCGCGGGCGCGTTGCCCCCGAGCGCGTTGCCCCGAAGCGCGTTGCCCCGGGGCGACATGGCGTGGTTCCCCCGCCCGTTGGAGCGGCCGCCCCCCTGGCACCACGCTCCCTCCCCCGTCCTACTGCAGCGAGTCCAGCTTGGCCTTGAGGCGCGGATTGTCGGGGACGGCCTTCATCAACGCTGTCAGGACGGCTCGGGCGGAGTCCTTCTGGCCAGCCGCGGCCAGCGCATCGACCCGAAGCATCCCCGCGCTGATGACCAGGCGTCGATTGTCTGCCGGGGGCTGGAAGGTGTCGAGGGCGGCCAAGGCCCCCGCCGGATCGTTGCGGTCGCGCAGCGTCGACTCGATGTGCATCAGGATGACGCTGGTGTCGTTCGGGAAGCGGCGCGCGATGTCGGAGATCAGCGCCGCGGCCTCGGCCCCCTTCCCGTTCTTCCGGTCGAGCATCGCCTGGTGGTACTGCCCGGCCAGCAGGAGACGGCTGACGTCCTCGGGGTCGCCCGTGCGTATGCCGACGCCGCCGGCGAACGAATAGACGAGCTCTCCGCCCTCCTCACCCGTCTCGTAGAGCACGGTCAGGCCGTAGAGCCCGAGGGCCGCGGAGCCGAGCCGGAGGACGCGCTGTCCCTTGCCGCTCAGCGCCAGGGTGGCCAGCTCGAGGAGGCTCACGACGAGGAAGATGTTGCGGGTCTTCTCACCGAGCTCCTCGTGCTCGACCACGATGGGGCGCGCGCCGGGGACGCGTTCGACCGGGCCGTGAGCGTCCAGCCCCGATTTCACGGCGGCGACGGATGCTCCGGTGCCCAGCAGGATGAGGGCGGTGGCGGCGGGGCCAGTCCACGAGAGCTTCCCCGTGAGGGAGAGTAACCGGAAGAGGACGCCGACGATCAGGAGTCCGATGACCAGGTGGACGACCTGGGGGTGGAGCGCGGCGAGATTGGGCATGGGCAGCGTGGATGGAGGCAGGGCGTGCGGGCGCGAGCCGCAGGGGCGGCGGGCGGGGCCTGGGCGAAGATGCCACCGGGACCCGGAGGGGGCAATCTGCGGGGGGTGCATGACAGGCGCATGAACGGGCGCCTAACGCGAACGGCCCCCCGCGGAGGCGGGGGGCCGTGTGCGGGCCCTGGGCCCGGACGGACGGGGAGGGATTCGAACCCTCGGTACGCTTTTAACGTACACACACTTTCCAGGCGTGCGCCTTAAACCACTCGGCCACCCGTCCCTCGTGGTGCGACTACCGTGCTCGTGCCGTGCTCGTGCCGTGCGGTCCCGGCGGCGAACCGGGGCCGGGGCGCCGCGGACGCTGGCGGCACCGGCCCGGAGGCCACGCGCTTCAAGCGCGCAACGCGCCGGGAAGCCGCCCCGGCGCGTTGCGTCACGGACAGGGTGGGATTCGAACCCACGGTACCGTTGCCGGTACACCGGTTTTCGAGACCGGCTCCTTCAGCCACTCGGACACCTGTCCAAAACAGACGCGAAGGATATCCCGTGGCAATTCGGTAGTCAACGAGCGGGAGGTGCCGTACCCTCGCACGGCCGGGGGCGGCCGCAAGGCACGGGACTCACTCTTCGGCCAGCGCCGGGCGCCGCGCCGCGAAGAAGTCGCGCAGGAGCGCCCCGCACGCCTCGCCCTCGACGCCGGCCCGCACTTCCGGGCGATGGTTCAGGCGCGGGTGACGGAGGATGTCGCCGACGGAGCCCGACATCCCGGCCTTGTCGTCCCACGCCCCGAACACCACGCGGTCGATGCGCGACAGGACCAGCGCGCCGGCGCACATGGCGCACGGCTCGAGCGTCACGTACAGGGTGCAGCCGGCCAGCCGCCAGCTCCCGAGCGCCGCCGCCGCCTGCCGCAGCGCCACGATCTCGGCGTGCGCGGTGGGGTCCTGGTCGCGGAGCGTGCGGTTCCCGGAGGCGCCGATCACTCGCCCGTCGTGTACCACGACGGCGCCGACCGGAACGTCTCCCGCCGCCGCGGCGTCGCGCGCGAGCGCGAGCGCCGCCTGCATGTGGGCCTCATCGGGAAGCGGGGGCACGCGGCGCTACCCGCCCCGGGTGAAGGCGAGGGCGCCGTCGGGCCCCACCTCGGTGCGGATCGTGTCGCCGTCGTTGAACCTTCCCTCGAGGATCGCGAGGGCGAGCGGGTTCTGCAGGAGCCGCTGGATGGCCCGCTTGAGCGGGCGCGCCCCGAACGCCGGGTCGTAGCCCTCGTTGGCCACCAGCGTCTTCGCGTCGTCGGTGAGCTCGAGCGTGATCTTGCGCTCGGCGAGGAGCTTGCGGAGACGTGCCAGCTGCAACTCGACGATGTACCCGATCTGCTCGCGCCCCAGCGGCCGGAAGACGATGATGTCGTCGACGCGATTGAGGAACTCCGGCTTGAACTGCTGCCGGAGGGCCGCCGTCACCTGCGACTCGACCATCGCCCAGTCGCCGCCGGCGTGCTCCAGGATGAACGAGGAGCCGACGTTCGACGTCATGATGATGACGACGTTGCGGAAGTCGACGGTACGCCCCTGGGAGTCGGTGAGCCGACCGTCGTCCAGGATCTGGAGGAGGATGTTGAAGACGTCGGGGTGCGCCTTCTCGATCTCGTCGAACAGCACGACCTGGTACGGCCGGCGACGCACGGCCTCCGTCAGCTGCCCTCCTTCCTCGTAGCCCACGTAGCCCGGGGGCGCGCCGATGAGGCGCGCGACGGCGTGCTTCTCCATGTACTCCGACATGTCGATGCGCACCATCGCCTGCTCGTCGTCGAAGAGGAACTCGGCCAGGGCCCGCGCCGTCTCCGTCTTCCCGACGCCGGTGGGGCCGAGGAAGATGAACGAGCCGATGGGGCGATTGGGATCCTGCAGGCCGGCGCGCGAGCGGCGCACGGCGTTCGAGACGGCTTCCACCGCCTCGCGCTGCCCGACGACGCGCCTGGCCAGCTCGTCCTCGAGCTTCGCGAGCCGCTCGCGCTCGGTCTCCATCATCCGGGTCACGGGGATCCCCGTCCAGCGCGAGACCACCTCGGCGATGTCGTCGGAGGTCACCTCCTCCTTCAGGAAGCGGTGCCCCTCGCCGGCCCGGGAGGCCAGCTGCCCCTCGACCTCCTTGAGCTGGCGCTCGAGCTGGGGGATGGTCCCGTACTGGATCTCGGCGGCGCGCCCGAGGTCGCCGGTGCGGGTGGCCTGTTCGGCCGCGGTCTTGGCGTGGTCGATCTCCTCCTTGATCTTCCCCACCGCACCTAACGACTCCTTCTCGCGCTGCCACTGCGCCTTCATCCCGGCCGAACGCTCCTTCTCCTCGGCCAGCTCGCGCTCGAGCACCTGGCGGCGCTCGACGGCGGCCGGGTCGACCTCCTTCTGCAGGGCCTGGCGCTCGATTTCCAGCTGCACGATGTGGCGCTCCACCTCGTCGATTTCCTGCGGCATGGAGTCGATCTCGATGCGCAGGCGCGAGGCGGCCTCGTCGACCAGGTCGATCGCCTTGTCGGGGAGGAAGCGGTCGCCGATGTAGCGGTGGGAGAGGGTCGCCGCGGCGACGATTGCGCCGTCGGTGATGCGGACCCCGTGGTGGGCCTCGTAGCGCTCCTTGAGCCCGCGGAGGATCGCGATCGTGCTCTCGACCGTGGGTTCGCCCACGTACACCGGCTGGAAGCGGCGCTCGAGCGCCGGGTCCTTCTCGACGTGCTTGCGGTACTCGTCGAGCGTGGTGGCCCCGACGACGCGCAGCTCGCCGCGCGCCAGCATCGGCTTGAGCATGTTGCCGGCGTCCATGGCCCCCTCGGCCTTGCCGGCACCAACGATCGTGTGCAGCTCATCGATGAAGACGATGAACAGCCCCTCGGCGTCGGTGATCTCCTTGAGCACCGCCTTGAGGCGCTCCTCGAACTCGCCGCGGTACTTGGCCCCGGCGATGAGGGCCCCCAGGTCGAGCGAGATGAGGCGCTTGTTCCGCAGCCCCTCGGGCACGTCGCCATTGACGATGCGCTGGGCGAGTCCCTCGGCAATCGCCGTCTTGCCGACCCCCGGCTCGCCGATCAGGACCGGGTTGTTCTTGGTGCGCCGCGAGAGCACCTGCATCACGCGCCGGATCTCCTCGTCACGCCCGATGACGGGGTCGAGCTTCCCCTTGCGCGCCTGCTCCGTGAGGTCGCGGGTGAAGCGCTGGAGCGCCTGGTACTTCTCCTCGGGATTCTGGTCGGTGACCCGATGCGACCCGCGCACGGCCTGCAGCGCCGCGAGCACCTCGGCGCGGTCGGCGCCGGCAGTCGAGAGCAGTCCCTTGCTCTCGGTCCCCTTGACGTCGGTCAGGGCCAGCAGGAGGTGCTCCGTCGAGATGAACTCGTCGCCGAGCCCGCGCGCCTCTTCCTCGGCGCGGTCGATGATCTGGTTCAACTCGCGCGAGAGCGAGGGCTGGGCGCCGCTCTGCCTGGGGTAGCGTCCCATCTCGCGCTCGACCGCCTCGCGCAACGTCGGGACATTGACCCCCACCTTCTGCAGGATGGGGACGACGATCCCCTCGTCCTGCATCAGGAGCGCCTGCAGGAGGTGAAGATCGTAGACGAGCGGATTGCCGCTGCGGCGCGCGAGGGCCAGCGCCTCGTTCAGCGCTTCGGTCGACTTCACGGTGAGGCGATCGGGATTGATCATCGACGCGTCGGGTCGGATGGAGTTCGCGAGCCGAGGGAATCCTGCGGCCCACTGACGGGAGGGCAATCCCGATGCCGCACGCCGGTGGCCGAAATGGCGTCCGTCGGGCGCACATCGCCGGACGCGACGTCAGGGGTCATGCCGAGATGGCGGCGTGCATGCCGGGGCACGGCCGAAATGTCGGGCGCCGCGGCCTCCCTTGGGAAGCCGCGGCGCCCGGATCATGCTCACTTCATGACGATCATCTTGCGGAAGATCGCCTTGCCGTCCACCTCGAGGCGATACATGTAGATCCCCGAGGCCACCTCACGACCGTTGGACAGGTACTTGCCGTCCCAGTACGCCGTGTACTGGCCGCACGTGAGTAACACGTTGCTCAGCGGTTGCCCGCCCGCGATGCTGGAAGATCCGCCCTGCAGGACGGGGACCGCCACCATCTGTGCGAGCACATTGTAGATCTTCAGCGAGACCCGATACTGCCGCCCCGCGTCACTGCAACTCGGCGCATCACCGATCGAGAAGGGTATGGTCGTTTCGGAATTGAACGGGTTGGGGTAATTCTGCCCCAGGCTCGATCCCGACACCGGATCACGACTCGATTGTGTTGTCGCCTGGGCCGCCGCCGCCCGCGTCACCAACGCACAGAGAGCGAGCACCAGGAACCGTGCTGCCCATCGTAGCGTCATGTGTCCATCTCCGAACTGACAAAGTAGAGGGTGCGGGAGCTAACTCCTGATGACTGTTTACGTTCTGCAACTCGGCGCGAACATAGGAATGCGCGTGGGGGCTGT
The DNA here is from genome assembly GCA_001724275.1 of Gemmatimonadetes bacterium SCN 70-22. Classification (NCBI taxonomy): domain Bacteria; kingdom Pseudomonadati; phylum Gemmatimonadota; species Gemmatimonadetes bacterium SCN 70-22. The sequence goes on along the minus strand of MEDZ01000023.1, from coordinate 81,549 downwards.
CAAGCAACGTTCATCCGCATTTAGCTCCCCAATACCCTACCCCCGTCGCGCCGTTCCGTGATGCGCTGCCGGTCACAGTACTCCAGGAAGGGAATCAGGTATTTCCGGGACGTACCGATGATCTCGCGCAGCTCGGCCGGGGCGTAGACCCGTCCCGGCGCCATGGCCGCACGGAGCCGGGCGGTCAGCTCGCGAACCGCGTCGTGCGGGTAAAAGCGGTCGGGTTCCACCTGGACCAGGAGCTGCTCGCGTTCCAGTGCCCGCAGGAGGGGGACGGGATCGGCGCCGCCCCGCTCGGCACGCAGTTCGGCCACGGACGGGGGCTCGCCCCAGGCACTCGACAGCCGCTCGAGCAGCCATGTCCGCTCGCGGCCGAGGGTCTCGCTCATGACCGGCGACCACCCGGTCCGACGGAAGCCGCCTCCCCCCTGCTCCACCGTCCCGGCCGCACTGCATTGTGCAAGGGTCAGGGAGAGCAGCGATTCGCTGCACCCCATGCGGGCACGGAGCGCCGCTCGCGGGACCCATTCGTCGAGCGGATGCTCCTCATGGTAGCGAGCGACCGCCGCGACGAGCCGGTCGGAGAGGGTGTCCACGAGTTGGCGATCGAACAGCTCGTCGCCGGCGCGAATCAACTCCGGAAGGGCGCGCACCAGTCCGGGGGGATCGCCCGGGGCGCAGCCCAGGCGGACGGGGAGCGAGGCGATGGACACCCCACGCTCGCCCCCCTCCTGGACGATCCGGACGAGTCGCTGCGTGGGCGTGAGCCCGGCCGGCCAGGGGCGCGGCCGGCGATGCGCGGGAGCGGGATCCACGATGATCCCACCCCCGATGGTTAGCGGGGGCGAGGGGAGCCGGAGAACGAAGCGGTCGCCGGCGCGCGCCACCAGGGGGGCATCGAGCACCAGCCGGGCGCCACGCGTGGTGCCGGGGGTGAGCGCCCCTCCGGCGCTGACGACACGGGCCCCCACTTCGCTGGTCCCCAAATGGAGCCGCACCCACTCCCGGGGACGAAGCGGGCGCGCGAAGTCGTCGAGGAGGGCGACGTCGGCGCGCACGACACGGGAAGGGGCCCACGCGCCCTCCTCGACCAGGAGCCCTCCGCGTGCGAGATCGCCGAGCTCGACCCCGGCGAGGGCGACGGCGCCACGGCTCCCCGGCGACAGGCGATCCGTCGGGAGGCCGTGGCGCTGGATGCCGCGGACGCGCACCGCGCGATCGACTGGAAAGAGCCGGAGCGCGACGCGCGCATCGAGCGTCCCGCTCCAGACGGTTCCCGTGACGACGCTCCCCGTCCCCTTCACGCTGAAGGCGCGGTCGATGGGCATGCGAAAGAGATCGGCCGCGGCACGCGCGGGGAGGGCGAGGAGTTGCGCGCGCAGCACGTTGCGCAGCGCGTCGAGGCCCTGCCCCGTCACGACCGACGTCTCGACGACCGGGGCCTCGCGCAGCGGCGTGCCGGCGAGGAGCGCGCGCACCTCGTCGCGTACGAGGGCGGCCCACTCGCCGTCGACGAGGTCGCACTTGGTGAGGGCGACCACGCCGGCGCGCACGCCGAGCAGCGAGAGGATCGCGAGATGCTCCCGCGTCTGCGGCATCACCCCTTCGTCAGCCGCAATCACGAGGAGGGCAAGGTCGACGCCGGTGGCGCCGGCGAGCATGGTGCGCACGAATGCCTCGTGCCCCGGCACGTCGACGACCCCCACCGTCCCCACGCCGTCGATCGCGAGCGGGGCGAAGCCGAGCTCGATGGTGATCCCCCTGCGCCGTTCCTCGGGGAGGCGATCGGTGTCGACCCCGGTGAGGGCGCGCACGAGCGCCGTCTTGCCGTGGTCGATGTGCCCGGCGGTCCCGATGATCATCCGGCGTATCCCGCCGCGGCGCCCATGCCGCGCTCCCACGCCTCGAAGGCCCGCAGGGCCCGCCCATCGCCGAGATGGTGCTCCAGGAACTCACGGAGGAGGCGCAGGTGCGCGCGGCGCATGGCCGCATCCTCGACGGCGAGGTCGGCGCCCGCGGTCCAGGCGCGGAGGGCGGCACGCGCCTCCGCCGGGAGCGGGCGCCCTCGCGGGGCCGACGCGGCACACGCGTCGCAGACCACCCCTCCGGCGGAGCGCGTGAACGCGACGGAGGCATCGTCGACGATGGGGGCGTGGCACACGCTGCAGCGATCGAGCGCCGGGGCGAAGCCGAGCGCCACCACCAGGCGCCACGCCCCCGCCAGCCCGACGTCACGCGCACGGAAGGGGGGGGCGGCCTCGAGCGCATCGAGCGCGTGCGTGAGCTCGGCGAACAGTTCGCCCGCCTCGTCGCCCGCAGCGAACCGCAGGATGAGCTCGGCGATGGCCGACGCCGCGACAAACCGTTCCAGGTCGGCGGCGAGCGCCCGGCGCGCGCTGGTGAGGTCGAAGCCGACGAGTTGTTGCAGCTCACGGCCCGGGTGCACCTGCAGGTGCGCGGTGCCGCTGGCGAAGAGGTCGAGGCCCGTGCCGAAGCGACGCCGCGAGGAACGCGCGCCACGCGCGATCACCGACTGGAGGCCGGCGTCGCGCGTGGCGAGGCGGATGATGCGCGAACTCTCGAGGTAGTCGAACCCGTGAAGGACGACCGCGTCGGTGGTCACCAGCGGCATCCTCCAAGATAGCGCCGGGCTACCGCAGCGTGCCGAGGCGGAAGCCGGCGAGCAGGACGCGCCCGGGAGCCGCGAAGCCGGCCATCTCCTGGTAGCGCGCGCCCAGCGCGTTGTCGATGCGCAGGGTCAGCGCCGACGACCGCCACACTCCGCCGCCACGCCCCAGGTCGACCTCCCCGCCGAGGTCGACGCGGGTGTATGGATCGAGCCGGATGGGAGTGGCGGGGTAGGTCGCGAAGTCCCGATCGTCCCGGGGGCCCACGCGCAGCACGGACAGGTCGAGCCGCACATGGCGGAACCGGCGAAGCTGCGCCCCCGCCGAGACGGTGAGGGGTGGACGGCGAAGGAGTCGCTCCCCTCGCACGAACGTGGCCCCGGCGCCCGACTGGAAACCGGCGTCGTCGACCCGCGTGCGAAGGACGGTAGCGTTCGCGAACAGGGCGACGCCACGGGCGGCGTCGCCGCTGGCCTCGACCTCGAGCCCCCGCGCCGACGCCGCGGCCACGTTGAAGTAGTTGGGGGCGGTGGGCGACGTCCACGTGTACTGGATGAGGTCCCGGAACCGCTGGTCGAAGACCGTAGCCGCCAGCTGCATGCGGCCGCCCCCCAACGACTGCTCGATGCCGACCTCCCACGAGCGCGAGCGCTCCGGGGTGAGCGCGGGATTCCCGACCGAGAAGGCACTGGAGAACGTCTCGAGGAAGGTCGGTGCCTTGAAGCCGGTCCCGACGGACGCCCGCACCCGGGCCCCGACCCAGGGGCGAACGGCGGCACCGACACGGGCAGTGCGGAAGCTGCCGTACGTCTCATTGTCGTCGTGGCGTCCGCCCACCGTGAAGGAGGCACGCCCCACGTCGCCGACCCATTGCCCGTACACGGCACGGGTGATGCGCGATGCCGCGAACCGATTCAGCGACACATCATAGTTGGAGCTGTCGGCGCTGCGTTGCCGCTCGGCGGCGTACTCGCCTCCCAGGGAGATGGCGTGACCGGCCGCGGGACGGATGACCAAGCGCGCGTCGGCGCCGCGACGGCGCACGACCCCGGCCGAGCGATACGCGTAGAAGCCGACCGTGTCGCCAGCGCCATCCGACGGGTCGCTGGTCCGCCCGTGCGCCTCGAGCGCGGTGAGCGAGAGCATCCCCTCCACGCGCCTGCCGAGCGCGCGTGCGAGGTCGGCGGAAGCCGAGAAGCGGCGCTCGCCGCGCTGGGCGTTGCGATCCACGACGGCCCCTGCCCCGTCGGTGGGGTACTGGAAGGCGTTGTCGCTGTGGCGCACGGAGAACGCCGAGCGTACCGACGCCACCTGGGCCTCGCCCCGCAACGACGCGACGTCATTGCGATAGGCATTGTTGAAGGCGAGGATGCCATCCGTGGCGTGGTGGGCGAGTCCGAGCGAGAGGCTCCCCAAGGGACCGCGGGCGCCGACGCTCGCATCGGCCACGCGGGTGCCGTAACTCCCGGCCCGGGCCGCAAGTCGCGCCTCGAGCGGCGCAGCGGCCCTGCGCGTGAAGACCTGGATCACCCCGGTGACCGCGTCGCTGCCGTACAGGACGCTCGCCGGGCCGCGCACGACCTCGATCCGTTCGACGTTGTCGAGCGTGACGGCACCGAGGTCGATCGCTCCGCCCGGATCGTTCATCGGGACGCCGTCGACGAGGAGGCGGACATAGTCGCTCTCGCCGCCGCGCAGGAAGAGCGACGCCTGCGCGCCGTTGGAGCCGGCCCGGGCGATGCTGATCCCCGGAATGGCGCGCAACGCGTCGGCCAACTGCGAAATGCCGGCGGCGCGCAGCGCCGCGCCTTCGATGACGGTGACGGAGGCGGTGGTGGCGCCGATGGAGCGCGCCATCCGATCGGCGGTCACGACGACCGGGGGAAGGCGGGTGGTATCGCCAGACGCCTGCGCCTGCAGGGCGGCGAAGGGCGAGGCGGGAAGCGCGACGGCGGCAAGCGCCACCGCGGCGAGGTCACGCCGCGCGAGACGGAGCGCGAGACGGAGCGCGACACGGAGCGCGAGGCGGCGGGCAGGAGTCGGTCGCACGCTGCGGGCGCCGTGGCCGGCAGCGGGTGCGGGACGGAGGAGCTGGAGGGGCATCAGGAGGGATGTCGTCAGGGAATCGGGGCGTGCGGCTTGCGCAGGGGGACGAGCGTCGGTGCACCGACGGCCGGATCACGCGAGACCACGAGTGGCCACTCGTAGACGCGCTCGAGCGTCTCGCCACGCATCACGTCGGCCGGGGGTCCGTACGCGACCGCGCGGCCGCGGGAGAGGAGGACCACCCGGTCGGCAAAGCGCGCGACGAGGTTGAGTTGATGACTGACTATCAGGACGCAGCGTCCGGCATGTGCGAGCGCCGCGAGGAGCTCGAAGCAGGCCATCTCGTGCGCGATGTCGAGGAACGAGGTGGGTTCGTCGAGGACGATGGCGTCGGTCTGCTGGGCGAGGGCGCGGGCGATGCGCACCCGTTGCCACTCGCCGCCGGACAGCGTGTCGGTCCGGCGCGCCGCCAGGTGCACGACGTCGGCGCTGGCGAGGGCGCGGGCCACGGCCCCGCGATCGGCGGCCGACGGCGCCGCCCAGGCCCGTTGCCAGGGGAAGCGCCCCATCGCGACGTAGTCGCCCACCAGGAGCGGGAAGGCCGGCTCCTCACGCTGGCCCACGACCGCCACCATCCGGGCCAGGCGCTCGCGCGGGATCGACGCGGCCGACTCGCCGTCCACGAAGATCCCCCCGCCGGCCACCGGAACGCGGCCGAGGAGGGCGCGGACGAACGTGCTCTTGCCGCTCCCGTTGGGGCCCACGACGGCGGTCACCGCACCGCGTGACGCGCCGAAGCTCACGCCGCCCAGGGCATCGTCCCCCGCGGCGGGGTAGCGGACGCGCAGCGCCTCGACGGTGATCACCGCCCCACCCGCAGCCGCCAGAGGAAGAACGGGACACCCAGGAGGGCGGTCACCGCGCCTAACGGGAGCTCGGCCGGCGCACGCGCCGTCCGCGCCGCCAGGTCGGCCACGACCACCAGCGCCCCCCCACACATGGCGGACGCCACGAGCGTCGCGCGCGCACGCCCCCCGGTGAAGAGGCGCGCCAGGTGCGGGACGATGAGCCCGACGAACCCCACCAGGCCGGCGACGGCGACGGTGGCGGCGGCCAGGAGAGAGGCGAGGATGAAGAAGTGCCGCGCGGCTCGCGGGGCGTCGAGTCCCAGCGCCCCTGCGGAATCGCCCCCCAGCGCGAGGACATCGAGCCAGCGCGCCCGGTGCAGGAGCGGGACGCCGATGGCAGCGAGCGCGACCGCCAGCAGCAAGACGTCCCGCCATCCGGCGGCCGCCACCGACCCCATCATCCACCAGAGCGCATTGCGGGTCACGTCGGGAGCCGCAGCCGCCATGACCACCATGATGGCGGCATTGGCGAAGGCGCCGATGACGACACCCGCCATGAGGAGGATGCGCGTATCGCCCTCCCCCCCGGTGGCCCGTGCGAGGGCGAGCACCCCAGCCACCGCCAGCAACGCGCCGACGAACGCCGCGAGGGCGACGGCCGGGGGGGCCGTGAAGCCTCCCGCCACTGCCAGCACCGCCCCCACCGCCGCCCCACCGGAGACGCCGAGCAGGTAGGGCTCCGCGAGCCCATTGCGCAGCGTGCCCTGCATCACGGTGCCGCTCATCCCGAGCGCCCCGCCGACGAGGAGGGCGAGCAGGACGCGGGGGAGGCGCACGGTCCGCACGATGGCGCGGGTGGCCGCATCGCCTCGCCCGGCGAGTGCGTCCCACACGTCGCCAGGGGCAATCGGCGTCGCCCCCAGCATGAGGGCGAGGAGCGAGGCCGCCAGCATCGCGACCACGAGCAGCGTCCACCCGGCGCGCGGCACCCCGGCGCGCGGCATCCCGGCGCGCGGCATCATGGGATGGCCACGCCCGGGTGGAGGAGGGCGGCGAGCGACCGCGCCCCCTCGCCCAGGCGCAACGAAGGCCGGGAGACGAGGGTGGTGTCGTAGGCCATCACGTGCCCGTCGCGCACGGCGCGCAGCGCACGCCACCGCGCATCGGTCGTGAGTCGTGCCACTTCGGTCGGACCGGCGAGGATCACGTCGGGGTCGCGGCGCAGGAGGTCCTCGAACGACACCTGCGGCGACGGTTCGAGGAGGTCGGCATACACGTTGCGGCCGCCGGCGACCTCGACCAGCTCCGACAGGTAGCTCCCGCCGCCGATGGCCATGAGCGGGTTGTCCCACACGTGCAGGAAGACGCGCGGGCGCGGCGCGTCACGGAGGGCCAGCCGTACCGCGTCGAGCGAGCGGCGCAACGAGTCGACGGCACCCGCCGCCTCGTCTGCGCGACCCGTGAGGGCGCCGACGATGCGCACGCTTCGCTCGAAGTCCGCGATGCGATCGATGCGGAGCGCGACCACCCGAATCCCGGCCTCGACCAGGGTCGCGGCAGCGGCGCGGTTGTCGCCACTCGCGTAGAGGATCACCAGGTCGGGGCGCGCCGCGAGGATGCGTTCGACACTCGGGCGGATGGCGTCGCCCACCTCAGCGACGCGTTGCGCCTGGGGCGGCCACTGGTCCCATCGCGAGCGCCCGACGAGGCGATCCCCCGCGCCTAACGCGAACAGGAGCTCGGTCGTCGTCGGATTGAGGGAGACGATGCGCCGCGCCGGCGCGGCGGGGACGATGGCGGCGCCGTAGTCATCGACCGCGTCGGGAGGGCGCGGCGTCCCGCCGTCTCGCCCTCCGCAGGCGGCGGCCGCCGCCCACACGAGGACCGGCGGAATGCGCCGGCACCACCCTGGCCTGACCCGAAACAAAGATGCGGACATTCGCACTCGGAAAGCCGGGGAATGTCCGCGAACGCGCGCGCGCCATCACGGCATCACGCACCCCACCGGCCCTCCCCCGAGGACCCTACTGTGTGGCGCGGACGATGGTCGTCTCCTGGCTCCGGGCCGTCCACCCGCCTTCCCGACAGAGTCAGTGGCATGCTGGGTGAACCGTTCCTGCCCGTTACAGTGGCGGGGCCGCACCGGCATCGCACCGGTTTCCGTGTCCGCCGTCCGCAGGTCGATTGTGCCGCGGAACCTACCGGTCGTGGGAACGATGCGCAAGCGCGTCCACCAGCTGCGTCTTGAGCGCCGCCCGATAGCGCGCCAGCTCGCCCCGCGCGGCGGGAGCGACGGAGCCCTCCGGCTCCAGCATCGTGTCGACCGCCGCGAGCTGCCGGGTGAGCCGGGTCACCTCACCGGCGCTCGCGGCCCCGCCGACGGAAGCGAGCGCGGCCTCCGCGTGCGCGTTGGTCGCCCCACTCCCCGCTCGCGCATCCGCCCCCGCGCGCTGCGCCAGGCGCACGGGCGCACGACGTCCTGGCGACGCGCGTCGCGACAGCACCACGATCGCGCCTAACGTGACAAGGGCCAGCACCAGCGGAACCAGCCACGTCGGGAGGGGCGCGCCGGCGCCGCCCCCGACCACGGCGAGGGTCACGACGGCGTTTGCCTTCGCGTCCTGCCCGAGAAAGCGCGTGAACGTCTTTCCGTCGACGCTCACGCCCCCCTGGCTCACGAGCCCGGCGCCCGCAGCCGTGGCTCCCGGCTCCTCGAGCAGCACCTCGAGGACGCTGACGCTGCGCTCCAGCGGAATCGCGAGCGGGAAGACATCCGGCGGGAGGTCGTAGGTGAGGACGAGCTGGCGCAGGCCAGGCGAGAGCGGGGCGTAGAGGTCGGCGCGCCCATTCCGAACGTCGACACTCCCCTCCCCCATCTCCCCCTGCGACGCCCGCACGTTTCGCGCGCCGTCGGGGAGAAGGAGCGAGTACGTGGCGCGCTTCGACGGCCCCGCCACGCGCGTGAGCACGGTGTCGTTCTCGATCTCGAGGACGTCGATCACGCTGCGAATCCCGTCGGCGCTGGGCGACGAGACGACGAAGTGGCGTCCCCGCAGCTGCAACCGGACGTCGGCCGACGTGGTGTCGTACACGACGATCTCCGACGAGTCGCCCATCACGCCGGGCGTCGCCCCGGCGGAAACCGGCGCCGAGAAGTACGCGATCCCGCCATAGTGCGCCGAGACGAGGTACATCGCCTGCGAGTCGGGGGCGCTGACCCGGAAGGCATAGCGGCCGCGCGCATCGGTCACCGCCGAATCGATCGCCCCCGCCTCGCGGGCGCTCACGCGGTGCAGCGTCACCGGCTCGCGAGCGACAGGCACCACGCCGTCGAGCGTCTGGCGCACGACCGTTCCGCGCAGGCGAAGCGGCGGCTGCGCCTCGGCGTCCGTGGCGAGCAGCGCGAGCGCGGCCGGGGCGAGCGCGGCCAGGGCGAGCGTGGCCAGGGCGAAGCCGGCCATCGCACGCGTGGCGGCTGCCACGGCTCGCATGACGGGCGTGGGGGCGACGCAAGGCAAGCCGCGGGCGATCACAGGCAACCGGATGTCAGGGACGGGGCGACAGGAGGGGGGAAGGCACCTAGAGATGGAACTTCCCGAAGTCCTCGGGGCGGAGGCTCGAGAGGTACTGCTTGAGCTGCTCCGCGGTCATCTCCTCGGTGCTCTGCACGGGTGGCGCCGGGGGAAACGCCTCCTCGCCTTCTTCCTCCTCGGCATTGGGCGCCTCCTCGCCCGGAACGGCGAGGAGCGATTCGTCGGCGAAGATGGGCGCGGGGACGCGCAGGGCGATGGCGATGCTGTCGGACGGCCGCGCGTCGATGCGGTATTCCTCGGCCTCGCGGTCGATGAGGAGTTCCGCGTAGTACGTCGCCTTCTGCACGCGCGTGATGTGCACCTGTCGGAGCGTCCCGCCGAGTCCGAGGATGAGCGACTTGCACAGGTCGTGCGTGAGGGGGCGCTCCTTCTTGACGTGGTTCATCTCCAGCAGGATCGACTCGGCCTCGGCCTGTCCGATCCAGATCGGGAGGACCCGTTCACCGCCCACCTCGCGCAGGATGACCACGTACGTGTTGGTGCTCCCGTCCAGGCCAAGGCGGGCGACCGCCACCTCCACCATCGTGCTCATGCTGCCTCCGGGGATGCCGCTTCCCTACTCTCGCACCGCGCGCTTCAGCTCCGCAACCTTGTCCAGGCGCTCCCAGCTGAACAGCGTGGCGGCGTGCTTGCCGCGCCCGAGCTTCTCCGGCTTGCGCCCGAAGTGCCCGTACGCCGAGGTGGGCGTGTAGATCGGCTTGCGCAGGTCGAGCGCGCGGATGATGTCGCGCGGGGTGAGCCGGAAGACCTTGCGGACCGCCTCGGTGATGCGGGCGTCGGTCACGACCCCGGTCCCGAAGGTGTCCACCATGATCGAGACCGGCTCGGCGACGCCGATGGCGTACGCGAACTGCACTTCGACACGCCGGGCCAGCCGCGCGGCGACGATGTTCTTGGCGACCCAGCGCGCCGCGTAGGCGGCGGAGCGATCGACCTTGGACGGGTCCTTGCCGCTGAAGGCGCCGCCGCCATGGCGCCCCATCCCGCCGTACGTATCGACGATGATCTTGCGACCCGTGAGCCCGGCGTCGCCCTGCGGGCCGCCGATGACGAAGCGTCCCGTGGGGTTGATGAACTTCCGCATGCGCCGCGCACGCAGCTCGACCGGGATGGCGGCCTCGATGATCTCCTTCGTCACGCCGTCGTGGATCTTCCGGTTGGAGACCGCGTCGGCGTGCTGGGTGGAGATGACGACGGTCTCGACCTCGATGGGCTGCCCGTCCTCGTACAGGACCGTCACCTGCGACTTGCCGTCGGGGCGGAGCCACGGGAGGGTGCCGTCCTTGCGACGCTCGGAGAGCGCCTTGGTCAGGCGGTGCGCGAGCGTAATGGGGAGCGGCATGAGCTCCTCGGTCTCGTCGCACGCGTAGCCGAACATCATTCCCTGGTCGCCGGCGCCGCCCGTGTCGACGCCCTGCGCGATGTCGCGCGACTGCCGGCCGATGGCGTTGAGGACGCCGCACGAGTCGGCGTCGAATCCGATCCCCGCCTCGGTGTAGCCGATGCGCTTGATGGTCTGGCGGACGATGTCGCGCAGGTCGACCCACGCCGTCGTCGTGACCTCGCCGAAGATGGTCGCCAGCCCCGTCGTCACCATCGTCTCACAGGCGACCCGGGAATGCGGGTCACTCCGCAGGAGCTCGTCGAGCACCGCGTCGGAGATGGCGTCCGCCACCTTGTCGGGATGCCCTTCGGTGACGGATTCGGACGTGAAGAGGTGACGTTCGGCCACGGGGAACTCGCGAGGAGGGACGTGGGGATGGGCTGTCGGGCGACGGCCGGCGACCAGGATGCTCAACGATAACCGAGGGCGCGGGAGCGCGGCAACGGACGGCCGCGCGCGGTCCTACAGCACGCCGTCGCGCAGGAACGGGGCGTCGCCGAAGGCGGCGAGCAGACGGTACTTGAGCTGTCGCTCCGCCTCGACGGCGGTGCGCGCCTGCATGGCGGCACCCGCGGCTTCGGCGGCAAAGGAGGTGCTCAGGCCGCGGACGATGCGCTTGACGAGGGGGACGCTGCGCGGGTTCACGCTCAGGGAGCGGAGCCCGAGGCCGATGAGGGCGAAGGCCATCAGGGGTTGCGAGGCCATCTCGCCGCACACCGAGACGTCGAGCCCGTGCTGCTCCCCCACGTCCACCGTGCGCCGAATGAGGCGCAGGACCGACGGATGCAACGGGGTGAAGCGGCCGGCGAGGTTGGCGTTGCCGCGATCGACGGCGAGGGTGTACTGCACCAGGTCGTTGGTGCCGATGGAGAAGAACGCGACGTCCTCGACATAGGCATCGGCTCCGACGACCGCGGCCGGCGTCTCGACCATGATGCCGAGGGGGACGGCCCGCTGGAACGGGCACCCCCGGGCCTCCAGCTCCTGCGCACACTCGGCGAGGAGGCGGCGCGCCTCGCGCACCTCGTCGACCGAGATGATGAGGGGGAGCATGATGCGCACGTCGCCGTGGAGGGCGGCGCGCAGGAGGGCGCGCAGCTGCACCTTGAAGATCTCGGGCTCGTCGAGGCACATGCGGATGGCCCGCCATCCGAGGAAGGGGTTGGGCTCGGTGGGGAAGCCGCCCACGGGGAGCTTGTCGCCGCCGACGTCGAAGGTGCGAATGACGACCGGGCGCCCGCCGAAGGCCTCGACGACACGACGGTAGGCGCGGTACTGTTCCTCCTCGTCGGGCATGGTGGCGCGCCCGACGACGAGGAACTCGGTGCGCATCAAGCCGACCCCGTCGGCCCCGGAGTGCGCCGCCTGCTCTGCCTCGTCGGGGAGGTCGACGTTGGCGCGGATGGTGATGCGGACGCCGTCGGTGGTGATCGCCTCCTGGTCGGCGGCCTTCATCAGCTCGGCCTCGGTCAGCGCCTCGGCCACCGCCCGGTTGCGGAAGGTGTCGATCTCGGCGGCGCTCGGGTTGACCACGAGGATGCCGCTGGAGCCATCGAGCACCACGTACTCGTCGCCCTTGAGGCGCGTGGTGGCCTCGCGGAGCCCGACCACCGCCGGGAGGCCTAACGAGCGGGCGAGGATCGCGACGTGGGAGGTCCGCGTCCCCGAGTCGGTGGCGATCCCGGCGATGGCCTCGCGATCGAGCTGCACCGTGAGGCTCGGCGTCAGGTCGTGCGTCACCAGGATCGCGTTGGCCCCCTTGGGAACGTCCACCGGGTCGTGATCGGGCAGCCCGAGGAGGACCGAGAGGACGCGGATGTGCACGTCGGTGAGGTCGCTGACGCGCTCGCGCATGAGGGGGCTGGGCGCCTTCGCGAACTGCTGGCGCCACTCGAGGAGGACCAGGTCGAACGCCTTCTCGGCGCAGAGGTTCTGCCGGACGTACGACTCGACGCGCACGTGCAGCTCCGCGTCGCCCAGGATGGCGATCTGGACCTCGAAGATCGCCGCTTCCTCGGGACCGGCATGCCGCTCCGCGCGCTCGCGCACCGACTGGAGGCGCACCTTGGCGCGGGCGATGGCGTCGAGGTAGCGGGCGATCTCGCGCTCGACGTCCTCGTCGGGAATGATCCGGTGCGGGACGTCCGGCACCTCCCACCGCAGCAGGTGGACGGGGCCGAGGACGATGCCCGGGGAGGCGGAGATGCCGACGATGGCGCGATCCATGGGGCGTCAGCGCTCGCCGAACTTGCTGGAGATGAGGGAGGCGAGCGCCTCGACCGCCTCCTGCGCATCGGGGCCCTCGGCGCGCAGTTGCACCTGCGAGCCGCACTCGGCGGCCAGCATCATCACCCCCATGATGCTCTTGCCATTCACCTCGAGCTCTTCCCGGGCCAGGGTGATGTGGCTCCTGAACTTCCCCGCCGTCTTCACGATCTCGGCGGCGGGGCGCGCGTGGATGCCGTTCTTGTTGACGACCTCGACGGAACGTTCGACCATTACCGGAGCACCGAGTAGAGGGCGAAGAGAGCGAGCACGCCTAACGACCACTTCCAGGCTTCGACCCGTCCCTGGCGCCGCGTGACGAGGAAGCCACCGACCAGCACCGCCGCCAGGACCTCCCCCTGGGCCGCGCGGCCGCCGCCCACGAGCCGCTCGACGAGCAACGGAAGGGTGACGCCCGCGACCAGGGCGCCGGCCCGCGCGATGTGCACCGGACCATGCCGCAACACCGGGTTCGCCAGGGCGCTCGCGACCCGGAGCCCCTCGCGCCACCCCACGTTCATCCCCCAGATGCGAAGGGCGACGTGTCCGGCGTTGTACGCGATGAGGAAGGTGAGGACGCTGGCGGCGGCACCGGCGCCGAGGGCGAAGGCGAGGAGCGCCACGAGGGCGCAGAGCGGGAGCCACGACGCCCACACCAGCCGGTCGCCGACGCTCCCGAGCGGGCCGCACATCGCCGTGCGGAAGCGCTCGATGCGGGCCGGTTCCACCCCCTCCAGCTCGGCGCGGGCCAGCGCCCCCACCGCCACGGCCGCCATGTACGGGTGCGCGTTGAAGTACTGCGCCTGCCGCGCCAGCGCGGCACGGTACGCCTCACCCTCGCGCCCCCCCGGGAGCTGCCGCAGCGCCGGCTCCATGCAGAAGCCGATCCCGTTCCCGACCAGCGTCTCGTAATTCCACGCGCCCTGGATGGCGAGCATTCGGAAGAACATCGCCACCCGCGTCCGCACCGGGAGGGTCACGGTCGCCGTCATCGCGCCTCCCCGAGCAGGAGCGTGCCGATGGCCAGGCCACCCAGGAGGAACCAGCGGGCGCCGGGGACGGTGTGGAACACCTTGTGAATCGCGCTCATGGCGACGATCCCCCCAAGCGCCATGAGGACGGCGAGGGTGCGCGCATCCGAGACGGACCAGAGCGGGATCGCGAGGCGCATCAGCGGGGCGCCGATGGTGATCCCGATGGCCGTCATCACCGCGCCGCGCGCCAGGTCGGCGGTCATGCCGTACAACTGGAGGCCGACGATGGTCCGGCGCGAGCCGTGCGCGACGGCCTCGTGGCGCGTCCGTGCCCACGCCGCGTTGAGCCGCCGCAGCTGCACCATGGACCAGCCGCCGACCCACGCCCAGGTGAGGGTCACGATGACCGCCAGGAGCAACGCCCCCGCCCCCGAGGCCCCCGGGAGCGAGGCGAGCGTCCCCCCGACCACCGACGACGACCCCCACTCCGGGTAGCGCGACGCGCCGACCGGGAGGGATTCCAGGGCGAAGCACTCGAGGAACGCCCCCAGCATCAACCCGCGCTCGGGCTCGCCCATCAGCGCGCCGGTGAGGGTCGCGGCGACGAGCGGGCGCGACAGCATGGCCTGCGGAAAGCTCACCACGTCGAGCCCGAGCACCGCCCCGAGGAGCGACACGACCCCGATCTCGACGACGTTCATCGGTTGCCCTCCCCGGCCAGCACCTCCTCGAGGGGGAGCGGGCGCGCGGCGGGGACGTCCTGCGCCGAGACGGCGACGCCACGCGCCTGCAGGGCGCGCAGCGCCGCCTCCTCCGCGGGCGAGAGGAAGATGTACCGCAGGCGTTGCACCCGTCCGGCCTTGTGGTGGATCCCGCCGAGGTTCACGGTCGGGATCGTTCCCGTCGACTCGACCAGGCGGGCCATTGTCTCGATGTCGCCGGTCAGGAGGAGCCCCGGGCGCGGGTCGCGCTGGTACGCGGCGAGCCGCGTCCCCGCGCTCTCGACCGACTCGAAGTAGACGTCCATTTCCGGCGGGACGCCCATGCGATAGAGCTCCTGCTCCCAGTCGCTCGCCGCGACCTCCTCGTCGACCAGCACGATGAAGCGCAGGTCGAGGGGTTGCCCCCACCCGACCACCACCTGCCCGTGGATCAGGCGGTCGTCGATGCGATAGAGCTCAAGCGCCACGCGAGCCTCCCCGGCCGCCAGGCCCGCCACCGGCCACCATCAGCGACTGGCGCCCCTTCTCCACCGCCTCGGCTGCGGCGGCCGCGGCATCGGGGGCCTCGCTGAAGACGAAGTCGAGGAGCGCCGCCAGGTTGGCGCCGGTCACGACTTGCAGCTGCGGCCGGTCGCGTTGCAGCCGGCGGGCAGCCATCGTGCAGCTCCCGGCCGGCAGGTCGGTGAAGATCACCGACACCCCCTCCGTCGCCGCCGTGCGCATCCCCCGCTCGACGTCCTGCGCGCTCAACCCGCGCGCCGTCATCGCCACGAACACGTCGTCCCGGCCGGTGATCTGCACCACCGCCGAGACCATCCCGGCGGCGAAGTCCCCGTGCCCGGCCACGATCGCCCGGCGGCTACTCATCGTCCTGGATGAGGTAGCGCCGCACGTCGGCCGCCTTCTGCTGCATGTGGCCCATCAGGCGCTGGTTGAACGTCTCCGCCGGGTGGACCCCCGCGTAGCGCAACAGGTGGTTCATGGCGATCACCTCGGCGATGACGGTGATGTTCTTGCCCGGATTCAGGTACACGGTGATCAGCGGGAGCTCGACCCCGAGGATGCTGGTCAGCTCGCCCTCGAGCCCCGTGCGCTCCACCACGGCATCCTCGGTCCATTCCATCAGCTGCACCACCACCTCGATGCGCTTCTGCTGGCGCACGGAGCGGATCCCGAAGATCGACGGGACGTCGATGAGCCCGACGCCGCGGATCTCCATGAAATGCCGCTGCAGGTGGTGCCCGCTCCCGATGAGGATGTCGTTGCCGCGCCGCCGCGCCACCACCACGTCGTCGGCCACCAGGCGGTGCCCGCGCTCCACGAGGTCGAGGACGCATTCCGACTTCCCGATCCCGCTCGCCCCCGTGAAGAGGACCCCCACGCCGTACACGTCGGCCAGCGACCCGTGCAGGGTCGCCGTCGGGGCGAACATGTCCTCCACCAGCGGCTTGGCGCGACGATAGAACTCGTTGGTCTTGAGCGAGGAACGGAAGACGGGAACGCCGGTCGCGATGGCGATGTCGAGCATCGGCGCCGCCAGTTCCAGCCCCTTGGTCACGAAGACGCAGGGAATCGAGAAGGAAAAGAAGAGCTCCAGCTGTCGACGGCGGTCGCCCTCGGCGAGCGAGTTGAGATACGTCATCTCGGTCTCGCCGAAGACCTGCGGCCGCTCGTGCATGAAGCGCGCGACGAAGCCCGCGATGGCCAGCCCCGGACTCGACAGGTCCGGATTGGGAACATCGCGTTCGTGCCCGAAGGAGCCGCCGAGCTGCTCCAGCTGCAGCGCGTCCTTGAGGCGTTCGAAGAGGCGCCCGACGGTGACGGTCCGGTTCACACGCGGGCGAGCCGACGCCCCCTCTCCTTGGGGCTCTGGCGCTCGCGTCCCACCTGGGACTCGAGGTGGGCGATGGCGATGTTCAGCGCCGGCCCGTAGTAGCGTGCCTCCCCGGCCGACACCAGGTCGCGACGCCCCGGCGCGTTCAGCCGAAGCTCCACCCGGCGCACCGGGCCGTCCTGGTGGAAGCGCACGGTCACATCGACCACGCGATCGAGGCGCTGGGCGATCTTCCGCACCGCGCGGGTGGCTCGGTCCTTCATGCGATCGGAGATGACCGCGTTGTGTGCTTGAAACACGACGTCCACGACTAACCTCCCGTCTGTTCCAGTATGCGCATGAGGTGCGCCTCGGTCTCGCGCGCCGAGCGCTCCCACGTGAAGAGCTCCGCAAAACGGCGTCCAGCCGCGCCCAGCCTCTCGACCAGCTCCGGCGCCGCCACCAGTCGTGACATGGCGGCGGCAAGGGCCTCCACGTCGCCGTGGGGGACCAGGAATCCCGTCTCGCCGTCCCGCACCGATTCGCGAATCCCCGGAGAGTTCGAGGCGACCACCGGCGTGCCGCACGCCGCCGCCTCGAGGTTCGTGATGCCCCACCCTTCCTTCGGCGAGGTGAACGCGAGCGCCCACGCCCGCCGCATCAGGGCCACCTTCTCGTCCTCGCCGATGCGCCCAAGAAACCGCACCCGATCGCCAAGGTCAAGCGACCGGGCGAGCCGCTCCAGTGCCTCCCGGTGGTCGCCCGCTCCCGCAATCTCGAGACGCGCACGGGGATGGCCGAGTCGGGCGAATCCCTGAATGATGAGGTCGACTCGCTTATACCGCTTGAGCCGCCCCACGTAGGCGAAGAGCGGATCGGGCGAGCGCGTCCCGGGCCGCGGCGTGTACGCGCTGGCGTCGATTCCGCAGTAGATCACCTCGACCCGGTGGCGCGCGATGCCGCGCACCACGAGGTCGTCGGCCGTGCTCTGGCTTATGACCTCGAACGGGACGTCGCGATACACGCGGGGGATGGGGCGCTCGGCCAGCCAGACGACGGCCGCGACGGGGGCCGGGAGCTCCTGGAACGCCGTCCCGCCGAACAGGTGCGGGACGAGCCCGACGACCGGCGTGTGCCCCCAGCGCGGGGTGTAGAGCGGGACCTTGTTGATGTCCTCGACGATCACGTCGAAGCCGCGGGGCTGCAGCGTGCGGCGGTACGCGCCGCGGGCCAGGAAAGGGAAGGTGTAGCGCGTCCCCACCCGGATCACCTCGATCCCGTCGAGCGTGGCGCGTGGCGGACAGCCGGGCCACCCGCCGCAGAGGAGCGTGACCTGGTGCCCGCGCCCGGCAAGGCGCCCAAAGATCTCGTGCAGGTGGATCTCGGCGCCACCCGCCTGGGGATTCTCCCGGTCCTGCCAGTTGACGAGCAGGAGCCGCAACTAGATCCTCCCGAGCTTCCGCGCCAGCGCGTCGAGGACGCCGTTGACGAACCGCGCGCTCTCCGGGCTCCCGAAGCGCTCGGCGAGGAGGACCGCCTCCTGCATGGCCACGCGCGGCGGGGTGTACTCGCGGCGTTCGCTCCCGCCCCACATGAGCTCGGCCGCCCCCACGCGCAGCACTGCACGCTCGATGGCGCCGATGCGCTCGAGGCGCCAGTTGGTGGTGAGGTCGGCCAGCTGCGCGTCGATGTCGTCGCCGTGGAGCTCGATCGTCCGGATGAGCGGCTCGGCGAAGGCCCGCTCCGCCGCGCCTAACGCCATGTCGTCCCAGACGCGCTGGGTGACCCCGGCAATCGAGCCGGCGTGGGCCACGTCCCAGGCGTACATGGCCTGCACCGCCCGAGCGCGCGCCCGGCGGCGCTGCCGCTGCTCACGCTTCGTCAGCGGCATCGAGTCGTCCGAACAGGTCCGCCATCTCGAGTGCGGCAAGCGCCGCGTCCCACCCCTTGTTGCCGTGGGCGCCGCCGGCCCGCGCCTCCGCCTGCTCCATCGTGTCGCACGTCAGGACGCCAAAGGCGATCGGGAAGTCCAGGTCGGCGCACGCCTGCGACAGGCCACGGGCGCACTCGCCGGCCACGAAGTCGAAGTGCGGGGTGTCGCCGCGGATCACCGCGCCCAGGGCGACGAGCGCGTCGTAGCGGTCGCTCCCCAGCGCACGGCGCGCCGCGAAGGGGACCTCCCACGCCCCCGGGACCCAGAGCACGTCGACATCGTCGAACGCCACGCCATGGCGGGTGAGCGCATCGAGCGCCCCGTCGAGGAGCCGCTGGGTGATGGTCTCGTTGAAGCGCGCGACGACGATCGCGATGCGGCGCCCTGCCCCATGGGGCGAGCCGGTGTATTCGGGCATCAGGTGTTGAGCAGGTGTCCCATCTTGGTCCGCTTCGTCTCGAGGTACGACGCGTTCTCCTCGTTGCTCGGGGCGGCGATGCGCACGCGGTCGACGATCTCGAGGCCGTATCCCTTGAGCCCCACCAGCTTCGTGGGATTGTTCGTCATGACACGGATCGACTTGAGCCCGAGGTCGAGGAGGATCTGCGCCCCGACGCCGTAGTTCCTGAGGTCGGACTTGAAGCCGAGCTTCTCGTTCGCCTCGACCGTGTCGTGCCCCTGGTCCTGCAGCTCGTAGGCCCGGAGCTTGTTGAGGAGCCCGATGCCACGCCCCTCCTGGTCCAGGTACACGACCACGCCGCGCCCCTCGGCCGCGATCATCTCCATCGCCTTGTGCAGCTGCCAGCCGCAGTCGCACCGCCGCGAGTGGAAGACGTCGCCCGTCAGGCACTTCGAGTGCATGCGCACGAGGACGTCCTCGCCGTTCCCCAGGTCGCCGTACACCAACGCCACGTGCTCGCGCTCGTCGACGTCGTTGCGGTAGCCCACGATGCGCCACCCGTCGCCCCCCAGGTCGTTCGGGAGCCGGGCCTCCGCCTCGCGATGCACCAGCCGCTCGTTCGTGAGGCGGTGGGCCACCAGGTCGGCGACCGTGATGAACGTCAACCCGTGCTCCAGCGCGAAGACGTCCAGCTCGTCGCGCTTCATCGTCCGCCCGGCGTCGTTCAGGATCTCGCAGATCACGCCGGCCGGCTGCACCCCCGCCAGGCGGCAGAGGTCGATCGCCGCCTCGGTGTGCCCCACCCGTTGCAGCACCCCGCCGTGACGCCCGCGCAGCGGGTGCACGTGTCCAGGCGTGCGGATGTCGTCGGCTCCCTTGGTCGGGTCGGCCGCGATGCGGATCGTCGTCGCCCGATCGGATGCCGAGATACCGGTCGACACCCCGTAGCGCGGGGCACCGTCGATGGAGACGGTGAAGGCGGTCTTCATCGACTCCGTGTTCTCGCGCGCCTGCATCGCGAGCCCGAGCTGGGCAACGCGCTCCGGCGGGAGGGCGACGCAGATCATCCCCTTCACGCGCAGCATGAAGTTGACCATCTCGGGCGTGACGAACTCCGCCGCGCAGACGAGGTCGCCCTCGTTCTCACGGTCCTCATCGTCCGCGACCACGACGAACTTGCCGCTGCGGATGTCCTCGATTGCCTGCTGAACAGTTCCGAATGCCATGGAGGAAACGTAACCCGTTGAGGGGCAAGGCCAAAACGACGCCCGCCGCCCGCCGGACACGGGGATTACCGGCGCGGGCCGCCCGGGAGGTAGGGGGTGACCAGCGATCGCACGTACTTCCCCACCACGTCCCCCTCCAGGTGCACCCGGTCACCGGTGGTCAGCTCGCCCAGCGTCGTGTGGCGAAGCGTGTATTCGACGATCGACACCTGAAGAACCCCCTGACGGGGGAGCGAGTTCACGGTCAGGCTCACCCCGTCCACGCACACCGAACCGTGCGGGACGAGGAGTTCCGCGATCTCGGGCGGGACCGCGATGTCGATGAGCCATGCGTCGCCCTGTCGTGCCGCCGCGACGACCTCGCCGACGCCATCCACGTGCCCCTGCACCATGTGCCCCCCCAGCCGGTCGCCCGCGCGCAGCGAGCGCTCGAGGTTGAGGCGGCGTCCGACCCCCCAATCGCCGATCGACGTGCGGCCCAGCGTCGTGACCACGGCGGCCACCGTGAACCAGCCGTCGCCGCATTCACGAACCGTCAGGCACGCCCCCTGGCAGGCAATGCTCTCGCCCGGAACGAGGTCCTGGTAGCGACAGGCGATTCGGAACTCGCGCCCCGCCTCGTTCTCCTCGACCGCGGTGATGGTTCCCACGTCGTCCACGAGACCGGTGAACATCACGTGCTCTCCCGCGCGCGACCCTGGTCGAGCGCATAGACGGTCATGAGGTCGTCGCCGAAGCTCTCGCGCCGCACGACCCGCATGCGCGGCGCCGACTCGGCGCGCTGCGCCGGGGCGAGCAGGAAGGCGTTGAGCGCGCCCGCGCCGAGCACGACCGGAGCGGTGAAGACGACCAGCCGATCGACGAATCCTTCGAATAGCAGCGCGCCGGCCAGCCTCGCCCCCCCCTCGACCATGATCGAGTGCACGCCACGCATCCGCAGGGCGCGCAGGGCGTCGTCCAGCGTCGACGTGGTGACCACCTCGACCCCCATCTCGTTGAGCGTCGCCTCGTACGCGGGATCGGTCTCCCGCGCCACCACGACGACGGGGACGTCGCGGGCGGTGGTCGCCAGCGCGCTCGTGACGGGGAGGCGCCCGGTGCGCGAAAAAACGACGCGAAGCGGGGGGACGCGCGGGGCCCGGGCGTCGCGGACGGTGAGGGCGGGATCGTCGGCGAGGACCGTCCCCATCCCGACTCCCAGGGCATCGTGGCTCGCGCGCAGGCGATGCACTTCGGCGCGCGCCTCGGCGCCGGTGAGCCACCCCTGACGGCGCGTGTGATCGGCGATGGCCCCGTCCACGGAGATCGCGAGCTTGAGCGTCACCCACGGACGAGGGCTGGTCACGGCGTGCAGGAAGGGGGCGTTCAGCTCGCGCCCCTCCGCCTCGCAGGTGCCGACGTCGACGGTGACCCCCCGTTCCCGCAGCAGCTCGACCCCCCCCGCGGCCACGGGGTGCGGATCGCGCACGGCGACCACCACGCGCCGTACCCCGGCGGCGAGCAGGGCGTCGGTACATGGCGGCGTCTTGCCGTGGTGGGTGCAGGGCTCGAGGGTGACGAAGACCGTGCTCCCCCGCGCCTGGTTCCCCGCCCTGCCTAACGCCACCACCTCCGCATGGTCGCGCCCGAAGGCAGCGTGGTACCCTTCGCCCACGACCTTCCCGTCACGCACCACGACGGCGCCGACGAGGGGGTTGGGCGAGACCTGTCCCCATCCCCGCTCGGCGAGCGCAAGGGCCCGCCGCATGAAGCGCACGTCGGCGGCGCCGTCTGCGCCCTCCCCGTCCTTCGTGCGCCGTCCCATGCGTCACCAGGTGAAGCGCAGCCCCAACGAGCCGTAGGTCTGCGCGGCGGCCGGGTCGTGGCCGCTGAAGGTGTTGTAGGTGGCGATCGTCCCCCCGCTCGAGCGCCCGGCTTCCGCAACGACCCGCAGCAGGGCGAGGTTGAGCGAGAGGCTGCCGAAGAAGTTGGTCCTGGTCAGTTCCTGCCGCGCCGAGATCACCCCCGAGCTCACGCTGGGACCGAGGTGGTTGATCGTGACCTGGGCGCTCGCCTCGGTGTCGTAGCGATCCTGCCCGCCCCCGAAAGCGATCCCGAAGACCGAGAAGCTCTTGCCGCCCACGAGCCGCCAGGCGGTGGTCGAGACGCGCACGTCGCGCACGTCGAGCTCGTCGCCGCCGGCGCGCCCCGTGACGTCGACGGTCGGAAGGTCGCGCTGCAGCCAGGTGAACGAGACGCCGGGGGTGAGGAAGGTCTCGCGCAGGAGCCCGAGACGCCCGCCGAAGCCGAGCTTCAGCGAACCGTCGGGGAGCCTGACGGAGAAGTCGCCCCGGTCGACCTCGGGGATGTACGAGAGGTTGACGAGGGCGTCCAGCCCCAGCGCGTGCGTCCCGGCGAAGGGGATCCCGCGGAAGATCCCGATGGCCGCATCCAGGACGGGGGCCGCGATCCACCGCTCGTCGACGGCGTAGTCGCTCGCGACGGCGCCGGTGACCGACGGCGTGTGCTGGTCGACCTGCGGGAGCCTGGCCCGGACGGCGTTCGCGCGAAGGCCCACGGAGAAGTGCCCCAGTCCGCGCAGTGTGGAGTGCTCGCCCTGGACGGCGCTCCCTCCGACGAGGGTCCCCGCCAGCTGCGGGGCCACGAACTGGAACAGGTCGATCGCCTTCTGGCAGGCGTCGCGGGTGACGAGCCCCGCGGTTCCCCCGCCCATGCATTGGGGGTCGATGGTTCCCCCCTGCGCCCGCGCGTCGCCGGATACGACGGAGAGCGCCAGGGCGAGGGCCCCGGCTGCCAGCTGCCATCGGGTGAATCTGCTGCGCCCCATGTCGAATCGCTCCGTTGCGTGAGGCGGCCGGTTGCCTATCGCGCCGCCCGGAGTTGCACCTGGCCGGTGCCCGGGGCCACGTGCCCCAGGCGCCAGGCGCGCACTCCCGCTTCGGCCGCCGCCTGCAGCACCGACGACACGTCGGCCGCGTCGGCAACGACGACCATCCCCACCCCCATGTTGAAGGCGCGGAACATCTCGTCGCGCGCCACGCCGCCCGCCTCCTCCAGCACCCGGAAGACGTTCGGGATCTCCCACGAGGAGGGATCGACGATGGCGTCGAGCGTGGGCGGGAGTGCCCGGTTCAGGTTGCCGGGGAGCCCGCCCCCGGTGATGTGCGCCAGCGCACGGACGCGCCCCAGGACGGGGCGCACCGCGGCGAGGTAGGAGCGATGGACGCGCAGCAGGACGTCGGCGACCGTCGCCCCGTCCTCGCCCGGGAACGGGTCGCCCACCGACAGCCGCAACCGGTCGCTGACGATGCGCCGGGCGAGCGAATAGCCGTTGGTGTGCAGCCCCGAGCTCTCGAAGCCGACGAGGACGTCGCCCGCCCGCACGCGCTCCGCGCCCAACGTGGCTCCCTCCTGGACCGTGCCCACGATGAAGCCCGCGAGGTCGTAGTCCGGCGGCGTGTAGAGCCCGGGCATTTCGGCGGTTTCGCCGCCGATCAGGGCGCACTGGTTCTCGCGGCACCCGGCGGCGACCCCGGCGACGACCGCCTCGACCACCGCCGGCTCGAGGGCGCCGAAGGCCACGTAGTCGAGGAAGAAGAGCGGCGTCGCTCCCTGGGCGAGGATGTCGTTGACGCAGTGGTTGACGAGGCAGTGCCCCACCGTGTCGTGGCGGCCGGAGTCGATGGCCACCTTGATCTTGGTCCCGACGCCGTCGGCGCTGGCGACGAGGATCGGGCTGCCACTGGTGGGCGCGCGGAACATCCCCCCGAACGACCCGAACGCGCCGATGCAGCCGGCGGTGCGGGTGGACTCGACGAGCTTGCCGATGCGGGTCTTGGCGTCGTCGGCGGCGTCGATGTCGACCCCGGCCGAGCGATAGCTCATCCCCCCGCGGTCCTGCGGCGACGTGGTCACGCGGGCAGTTCCTCCTGGAAGGCGACGAGGCGGCGGAATTCGTTGAGCCGCTCCCGAATGATATCGTGATCGAGCTCGAGCAGGCGATCGATCGAGAACTTCTCCACCGCGAACGAGCCGAGCGCCGATCCGTAGACGACGGCGCGGCGCATGTGCTCCTCGTCGACCTGGCCGGTACGCGCCAGGTACCCCATGAAGCCCCCGGCGAAGGAATCGCCCGCGCCCGTGGGGTCGAAGACGTCCTCGAGCGGATAGGCGGGGGCGAAGAAGACCGAGTGTGAGGTGAACATGAACGCCCCGTGCTCCCCCTTCTTGATGATCACGATGCGCGGCCCGCGCGCCAGGATCCACCGCGCCGCCTTCACGAGGTTGGAGTGCTCCGTGAGCTGCCGGGCCTCGCCGTCGTTCAGGAGGAGCGCATCCACGTGCTTCAGGAGCTCGAGGAGGTCCGTGCGCCGGCTCTCGATCCAGAAGTTCATGGTGTCGCAGGCCACGAGCTTGGGACGCTCCACCTGGCGGAGCACGTCCAGCTGCAAGCGCGGGTCGATGTTGGCCAGGAAGACGTACGGCGCGCGGCGAAACTGCTCCGGGATCTTCGGGCGGAAGTGCGAGAACACCCCCAGCCGCGTCTCGAGCGTCTCCGCCGAGTTGAGGTCGTGGCGGTAGCGCCCTCGCCAGCGGAACGACTCGCCCTCGGCCCGCTCGACGCCACGGAGGTCGACGCCGCGCGCGCCCAGCGGCTCGAGCTGCTGCACCGGATAGTCGCTCCCCACGACGCCCACCAGCTGCACCGGCGTCAGGTGGCTCGCGGCGGCGGAAAAGAACGTCCCCGAGCCCCCCAGGACATCCTCTGCCTTGCCGAAGGGAGTTTCGACGGAATCGAGGGCGACGGAGCCGACAACCAGGACGGACATGGGATGGGAGACGGGAGACGTTGAGGCGAGGCGCAGTTGCAGCAGGCGAAGCGTGCTCTCACGGTCGACGGGCTCCGGCGCACGGGCTCGCGCGCGCAGCGCGCCCTCCCGTCGCCCGTCGCCCGTCGCCCGTCCAAGCCTCCTACATCCGCTCCGGCGCCGAAATGCCGAGGATGGCGAGGCCGTTGGCCAGCACCACCTGCGCGGCGCGCGCGAGCGCGAGGCGGGCCGACCGCACGGGCTCCGGCTCGCCGAGGACGTGATGCTTGTGATACCACGTATGGACGAGCCGTGCCGTATCCAGGAGGTACGTGGCCACGAGGTGCGGTGCGAGGGTGCGCGCCGCCGCCGTCACCAGCCCGGGGAAGCCGAGCAGCGCCTTCACGAGCTCACGCTCATCGTCCTCCACCAGCGCCCCCCATTCGACCCCGGCGCCGGTGATGGAGTCCGGGGCGATCTCGCCGACCCGGAAGATCCCGCACAGCCGCGCGTGCGCCATCTGGATGTAGTAGACCGGATTCTCCTCGCTCTGCGCACGTGCCACGTCGACATCGAAGACCAGCTGCGAGTCCGACTTGCGCATGAGCAGGAAGTAGCGCACCGCGTCGCGTCCCACCTCGTCGATGAGGTCGCGCACCGTCACGTAGCTCCCGGCCCGCTTGGAGATCTTGACCTCCTCACCGCCCCGCATGACGGTCACCATCTGGTGCAGCTCGTACTCGGGGTATCCCCGGGGGATCCCCGTGCCCAACGCCTGCAGTCCCGCGCGCACGCGCGTCACCGTGCTGTGGTGGTCCGCCCCCTGCACGTTGATGGCGCGGGCGAAGCCGCGGCGCCACTTGGCCAGGTGGTAGGCGACGTCGGGCAGGAAGTAGGTGTACGTCCCGTCCGACTTCCGCATCACGCGGTCCTTGTCGTCGCCGTAGTCGGTGGTGCGCAGCCAGAGCGCCCCGTCCTTCTCGAACGTGTGCCCCCCATCCACCAGCAGGCGGACGGTCTCGTCCACCTTGCCGTCGGTATACAGCGAGGACTCCAGGTAGTACACGTCGAACCGGACACCGAACGCCTGCAGGTCCTTGTCCTGCTCGTGGCGCAGCGCGGCGACGGCGAAGGCGCGGATGGCCTCGAGGTCGTTCCCCGCGGCATCGCCCGGGTAGGCGCCCACGTAGTCGCGCGCGATCTCCCGGATGTACTCGCCGTGGTACCCGCCTTCCGGGATCTCCGCGACGCCCGTCGTGAGCTCGCGGACGCGGGCCTGCACCGACCGCGCGAGGTTGGCGATCTGGACGCCCGCGTCGTTGTAGTAGAACTCGCGCGTGACCTGCCATCCCGTCCACTCGAGGAGCGTCGAGACCGCATCGCCGATGGCAGCCTGGCGGCCGTGGCCGACGTGCAGCGGCCCGGTCGGGTTCGCCGAGACGAACTCGACGTTCACGACGTGCTGCTCTCCCTCGTTGGAGCGCCCGTAGGTGCTCCCGGCGGCCAGGACGTCGGCCAGCCCCGCGGCCTCGGCCCCCGCAGCCAGGCGGAAGTTGATGAATCCGGCGCCGGCCACGTACGCCTCCGAGACGCCGGCCCGCGCGACGTCGAGACGCGCGACCAGGTCCTGCGCGATCTCCAGCGGCTTGCGCTTCAGGTGACGCGCCAGGAGCATGGCCGCATTGCTGGCCCAGTCGCCGAACGCGGGATCGCGCGGCCGTTCGAGTTGCGGCTGGAAGTCGGCGGGCGCGCCCGCGGCCAGCGCCGCGTCGCGCAGCGCGTCGCGAAGGATCTGTTCCGGGGTCATTCGCCGCCGCTCGGCTTCGCCGACCCGGGCGACGAGGATGTGGCGGGAGACGACGCGCCGCTCGCCGGTGTGCTCGCCGACGAGCCGCTCGAGGTCGCCCCACTCGACGATGCCCCACCCGAGCTCCCCGATGCCGAATCGCGATCGGCGCTCGGCGACGACGCGGCGCGCTGGTCCTTCTTGCCGTCCTTTCCGTAGTCCGTGATGTAGAAACCCGACCCCTTGAAGATCAGGCCGGCGCCACCGGAAATGACACGCACCGCCATCCCGGAGCCGTCGGGGGCGGGAATCTCGCTGGGCACTTCCGAGATCTTGAAGAATCGCTCGATGATCGAGCCGTCGGGGCAGCGGAACTCGTAGGTCGGCATGCGAGGGTCCAGGGGTGCAAGCGTTACAGCATCAATAACTTAGCCGACTCGACGGCGCGGCTCAACCGTCCAGCTGGCCCGCGGCGCCGGTCCACGCGCGAACGGGGCGGCGCCGACTTGCCCCCTTCCGCCGTGCGCCATCCGCTAGGCGGGGCGGTAGAGGCTCCAGCGCGCCTGCAGTGTGTCGCTGATCTCCCCGACCGTCGCGCGCTCGCGCACTGCGTCGATGATCAGCGGCATCAACGGGGGGAGCCCCCCCTGTGTCTCGGTCGCCACGGCCCCTCCCTCACCCTCGGCTCCATCGGCGTACGAGGCCGCCGCGCTCGACAGCGCCGCCAGGGCGGCGTGCACGCGCGCGGCGGCGCGCCCCCGCTTCACCGCCTGCAGTCGCGCCACCTGTTCTCCCTCGAGGCGCGAGTAGTCGGGGGACGGGATGATCGGCGGCTCCTTGCCATCGTCGAACCGGTTGACCCCGACCACGACCGTCTCGCCGGATTCGACCCGCAGCTGGTGCGCGTACGCGCTCCGGGCAATTTCTTCCTGGAAGAAGCCGGCGGCGATGGCGCGCTCCGCGCCACCCATGGCGTCCACCTTGTCCAGCAGCTCCATGGTGCGCGCTTCGAGCGCGTCGGTGAGCGCCTCGACGTAGTACGACCCCGCGAGGGGGTCGACCGTGGACGCCACCCCGGACTCGTAGGCGACGATCTGCTGGGTGCGCAACGCGAGCGTCGCCGCTTCGGCCGTGGGGAGGGCGAGCGCCTCGTCGTAGCCGTTGGTGTGCAGCGACTGCGTCCCGCCTAACGTGGCCGCCAGCGTCTGCACCGTCACCCGCACCACGTTGTTGAGCGGCTGCTGCGCCGTGAGCGTCACCCCGCCCGTCTGGGTGTGGAAGCGCAGGCGGCACGAGGCGTCGCTGGCGCCGAAGCGCTCGCGCATGAGGCGGGCGTAGATCCGGCGCGCCGCCCGGAACTTGGCCACCTCCTCGAAGAGGTCGTTGTGCGCCGCGAAGAAGAACGACAGGCGCGGGGCGAAGGTGTCGACCGCGAGCCCGGCGTCGATGGCCCGCTGCACGTACTCGATCGTGTTCGCGAAGGTGAAGGCGAGTTCCTGCACCGCCGTGGCCCCCGCCTCGCGAATGTGATAGCCCGAGATCGAGATCGGATTCCAGTTGGGCACCTCGGCGGCGCAGAATCGGAAGATCTCGGCGATCAGGCGCAGCGACGGCCCGGGGGGATAGATGTACGTGCCGCGGGCGATGTATTCCTTGAGCAGGTCGTTCTGGATCGTCCCGCTCACCTGGGCGCGCGACAGCCCGCGTTCCTCGGCGACCACGATGTACATCGCCAGCAGCGTCGCCGCCGTGGCGTTGATGGTCATCGAGGTCGAGACCCGGTCCAGGGGGAGGTCGCGCAGGAGGACGTGCAGGTCCTCGACCGTGTCGATGGCCACCCCCACGCGCCCCACCTCGCCCCGGGCTCGCGGCGCGTCGCTGTCGATCCCCATCTGGGTCGGGAGGTCGAAGGCGACCGAGAGCCCCGTCTGCCCCGCCGCCAGCAGGTGCCGGAAGCGTTCGTTCGTCTCGGCGGCCGTCCCGAATCCGGCGTACTGGCGCATGGTCCAGAGGCGCCCGCGGTACATCGTCGGCTGCACGCCGCGGGTGAAGGGGAAGCGCCCCGGATCGCCTAACGTTTCTTCATAGCGGCCGGCGACGTCGTCGGGGCGGTACACCGGCCTGGTCGGGATGCCGGCGGGAGAGAGGCGCTCGTCGATGGGCTTGGACATGGGCGAAAGCTACACGGGCACGGGCGCCGGCATAGCGTCCGTGGAACGGAGAACGGGACGGGGCAACCCCGCCCCGTCCCGCGTCGCGCTGCCCGGTGACGCGGCGCTACCCGACCTCGGCGAGCTGCCGCCCCAGCACCTCGCGCGCCGTGTCGATGTCGTCCCGGCTTCCGATGTACAGCGGGGAGCGCTGGTGCAGTTCGGTGGGTTGCACGTCGAGGATGTCCTGCGCCCCATCGAACGCCGCCCCCCCCGCTTCCTTGGCGATGAAGGCCAGCGGATTGCACTCGTAGAGGAGGCGCAGCTTGCCCCTGGGGGACTTCTGGTTCGCGGGGTACGCGAAGATCCCCCCACCGAGGAGGTTGCGATGGAAGTCGGCCACCAGCGAACCGACGTAGCGCACGTTCATCGCCTTCTGCTTCCCGTCGAGCCCGCGATAGCGGCGCATGAGCGCCTTCACGTTCTCGTCCCAGTACTGCTCGTAGGAGTCGTTGACCGACAGGTAGCGCCCGCGCGCCGGCATCCTGATGTCGGGGTGCGACAGGAGGAACTCGCCGATGGAGGGGTCCAGGGTGAAGCCGTGCACCCCCTGCCCCGTCGTGTAGACGAGCATCGTGCTGGAGCCGTAGATGATGTAGCCGGCGGCGACCTGCCGGCGTCCGGGCTGCAGCATGTCTTCCATCTCACCGCGTGCCCCGCGCGTGATCTTGCGCATCACGGAGAAGATGGTCCCCACCGGGACGTTCACGTCGATGTTCGACGAGCCGTCGAGCGGATCGAAGAGGAGGACGTAGCTCCCGCACTTGAACCTCTCGGGGATGGGGATGATGTCCGGCTCCTCTTCCGACGCCATGGCGCAGAGCCGCCCCGTATGGTCCATCGCCTTCACGATCGTCTCGTTCGCGAAGACGTCGAGCTTCTGCTGGATCTCCCCCTGGACGTTCTCGGTCTCCAGGGCCCCGAGGACGTCGACCAGCCCGGCGCGGCGCACCTTGCTGGAAATCATCTTGGCGGCCAGCGCGATGTCGTACAGGATCGAGGAAAGCGACCCCGTGGCATCGGGGTACAGCTTCTCCTGCTCGATGATGAATCGCTCGATCGTGACGACGGAGGTGTCGGTGTGCTTGACCACGTCTACACGCCCTCGGTGAAGGGGACTTCGCGCGGGGGGCGCGTCCGCTCGACGGCGAACTGACGGGCCTCCACTTCGAATCGGTTCGAATGATACCCGCGCCGCAGGGATTCCCACACGTAGCGCAGGGCGAACGCCCGCACGGACTCAAACTGGTGAACGTGGCGAAGCTCGTGCAAGAGTAGTTCCGCCGAGGGCACGACGTTCCGGCCGAGCCAGACGGTGCGCCCCACCGTGATCCCGGCGACGGTGGCCTGCCCCAGGCACCACCCCCCGAGCCGCGGAAGGACGCCGCCGCGGCGCACGCGCATCGCGCCGAGCTCCGGAAACTGCTCCAACAGGGCCGCCGGGAGCGAATCGGGCTCCCCGGTCATCGATCTCATCACCCGCAACAGCATGTGCGCTCGTGTGTCCTCCCGGGTGGTCGCATCGCCATCCGAACTCAGGGGGGCGGGCGCAGGTATTTCCAGCGCCGCCCATCGGCGCGGACCTCCACATCGGAGCCGTCCGTCGAGGTCACGATGGTGCCGTCGTCGTCGGTGCGCAACAGGTGGATGCCGCGCTCGTCGAGCGACTGCAACACCTCGAGCGACGGGTGGCCATAGCTGTTTCCCGCCCCCACGGAGACGATCGCGACGCGCGGCCGCACCGCGTCGAGGAATGGAGGCGTCGTGCTGGTCCGGCTCCCGTGATGCGCGACCTTGAGCACGTCGGCGCGCAGCGCGTCCCCGTACCGCCGCAGGAGCCACTCCTCCTCGCCGGATTCCGCGTCGCCGGTCAGGAGGAAGCGCACTCCCCCGTACGACACGCGCAGCACGACACTCGCCTCGTTGGGATCGGTCAGTCCGGCCAGCCACGCCGAGTCGGGGGCGAGCACCACGATCGACACGCCGTCGAACCCGACCGAGTCGCCAGCCGCAACCCTGCGCCACGGCCGCCGCTCGCGCCGGGCGGCGAGCAGCATCTCCCGATACGCCTCACTGCCGGTCACGTAGGCCCCGTCCCAGATGGTGTCGGGGGCCGCCCGGGTGATCAGAGTCGCCGCGCCGCCGATGTGGTCGAGGTGCGGATGGGAGAGGGAGAGATGGACGACGTCGCCGCCATGGCGCCGCAGGTACGGCCAGATGACCGATTGTGCCGCATCACCACCTCGCCCACCCCCACCCGCGTCCACGAGGAACCAGCGTCCTCGCGGAGACCGGAGGGCGAGCGCGTCGCCCTGCCCCACGTCGATGGCGTGCAGTTCGAGCCGCCCCGGTCCCGGACGCAGCGTGGGCCACCACGTGGCGAGCGCCAGCGCCGCGAGCGAGACGAGCGCCGGGCGACGGCGCCAGCGGCCGACGAGCGCCACCACCCCCGCGAGGGCGGCGA
The DNA here is from genome assembly GCA_001724275.1 of Gemmatimonadetes bacterium SCN 70-22. Taxonomy (NCBI): domain Bacteria; kingdom Pseudomonadati; phylum Gemmatimonadota; species Gemmatimonadetes bacterium SCN 70-22. The sequence goes on along the minus strand of MEDZ01000023.1, from coordinate 50,450 downwards.
TGCCAAGCAGGAGCGCCGTCGCGGCGTCGGGCTCGGCGCGCACCACGGCGAGGGGGAGCGCGGCCCCGCCCCGCGCCACGAGGTCGATGAGCGCCAGCGCGCTGCGCGCCGCTTCGGCCAGGAGCGACGCCACCGCTCGCGCGGGGAGGGCGACGAGCGACGCGAACAGGAGGGGCTGGGCGAGGCCGAACAGCGGGGCGGCGACGACGTTGGTGACCACTGCGGCGAGGCTCACGCGGCCGAAGACCCACGCCACGAGCGGTGCCGTGGCGGCGGATGCGACGGTGGTGGCGACCATCGACTCCACGACCGTCCGGCGCCACCCGCGCAGCGACGCCGTCACGCGCCGGCTGACGGCGCCACTGGCCAGGAGCCCCGCCATCCCGGCCACGCTCAACTGCCAGCCGAGGTCGAGCACGACGCGCGGCTCGACGAGGGGGACGGCGCAGGACACCGCCCAGATCCCCCAGGGCGCAGTCGGGCGCTGGCGCAGGCGCGCCACCACCCCCAGGGCGAGCATCCCCGCCGAGCGAACGGCCGGTGGCGGCGCCCCGATGAAGAGGACGAAGGCGAGCGTGACGCCTAACGACACGAGATCGGCGCCGAGCGCACCGGCGCGCGCCGCGCCGGCCAGGGCGCGCACGGCGCCGGCGATGATTCCCACATGCAATCCCGACACGGAGAGCATGTGGATGATCCCGGCGTCGGCGAACCGATCGCGCACCGCGCGGTCGATGTCGTCGGCGTCGGCGAGGAGGAGCGCGCGGGCGAGCGGGGCGTCGGTGCCGTAGAGGGCGTCGATGCGCCGGCCGGTCCACGCGCGCCACCGGGCCAGCCGCCCGGGGGGCCGCAGCACGCGCACCGTCCCCTGTCGCAGCTCCAGCGAGGCGCCACGCCGCGCGAAGCTCCCGCTGACGGCGACGGTGCTCCCGGCAGCGGCCGACGTGGTCCGCGACCGGATGCGCATCCGCACGCCGCATCCCCGGCGCTCTACCCGTCCCCACGCCGGCGTCGCGGGCGACAGGTCCGACGCGAGCCGGACCGTCGCGAACCCGTCGGCGCGCACCGTCCGCACGCAACGCCGGTCGCCGTGCAGCGCCTGCGTGCCGTGCAACGCCCCCGCCGCCAGGGCGAGCGCGAGCGCCGCGTGGCTCCAGCGACGGAATGCAGCGGCGAGCACGCCGCCCACGCCCGCCGCACCCATTCCCACGACGACGACGCCGCCGAATCCCGCGAGGAGACCGGCGGCGTACGCCCCGAATGCCATGACGACGAGCGGCATGGCCCTCCCGACCAAGGGGCCTAGCCCGGCGTCGCCTCCGTGGCGCTGGCGCGAAGGGGGTGACGCGGACGCGCGGCCACCGTGCCGATGGCCTCGAGCATGAGCACGGCCAACTCGGCCCGCACCTGCTCATGCGACAGCGCCACCCGCGTGACCGCTGAGCCGATCAGCGACCTGCTGATGTACCTGGGACGAGCTTGATTCAGCGTGAGCGTGATGATGTCATCCCGGCATTGCGCACAGTGGCAGAAGCGCGCGCGCCCCCGTGCCAGCCGCTCGTAGACTTCACCGACCACTTCTTCCAGCGCGTTGTGCATCAGGCCGCGGGTGGAGACGAGAACGTCGACCGAGGACGTCGACCGAGTGGGCGACCGACCCCAAGCCGCCTCACCCCTGACGATCGAGGACCCTGCACTGGTCACGCGAGGGTGCACCTCCCGCGTGCGGCGTGAGGCGTGGCACACTGGCTTCGGGAGCGGCGACGGCGGCCGGCGTTCCCAGGGGCACGCCCAGGGGCACGCCCAGGGGCACGCCCAGGGGCACGCCCAGGGGCACGCCCAGGGGCACGCCCAGGGCCACGCCGAGGGGGACGCCCAGTGACACTCCGTTGGGCGCCCCGTCGCCGCGATGCCGGTTCAGCCGGCGACCGGGAGGGGCTGACGCTCGCGGACGACGGCTCCGGTGAAGGTCGAGCCCGTCGTCCCGGTCAGCTCCACCGTGACGTACTGCCCGACCAGCGACTCGTTTCCCGGAATCAGCACCGTCTTGTAGTCGCGAGACCGCGCCTGCAGCAACTCGCCCCGACGCGCCGGCTTCTCCACGAGGACCTCGCGTCGCTGGCCCAGGAGGCGCAGGTTCTTCTCGCGCGCACCCGAGCGCACCACCTCGATGAGGCGCTCGAGGCGCTCCGACGCCACCTCGTCGGGGACCGTCCACTCCGCGGGCATGCGCGTGGCGGGCGTTCCCTCGCGCGGCGAGAACTTGAAGGTGAAGGCGTCGTCGAAGCCGACCTCCCGCACCGCCGAGAGGGTCTCCGCGAACTCGGCCTCCGTCTCGCCCGGGAAACCGACGATGATGTCGGTCGTCAGGCCGATCCCGGGGACGCGGGTCCGGAGGCGTTCCACGCACGCCAGGTAGTCCTCGCGGGAATAGCGGCGCAGCATGCGCTTGAGCATGCTCGTCGCCCCCGACTGCATGGGCAGGTGCACGTGCTCGCACACCGCCGCCACCTCCGCCATGGCATCGATGACGGCGTCGCTGAAGTCGCTGGGGTGCGGTGAGGTGAAGCGGAGCCGGCGCACGCCCGGCACCGCGCCAACGGCGCGCAGCAGGTCGGCGAAGTCGTGGCTGCCGTCGTGGTACGAGTTCACCGTCTGCCCGAGGAGCGTGACCTCGCTGATCCCCTCCTCCACCACCTGCCGCGCCTCGCGTACCACGTCCTCGAGCTTGCGGCTCCGCTCCGCGCCCCGCGTGTACGGGACGATGCAGTACGTGCAGCGGTAGTCACACCCGCGCTGCACGGGGATCCACGCCTTCACCTTGTCGAATCGGCGCGGGGCGAAGTCCTCGTAGTGCTCCTCCATGTCGAAGGCGGTCTGCACCGCCCGCTCGCCGTCGCGCGCCTTCGCCACGAGCTCGGGGAGGGCGCGGTAGCCGTCGGGGCCGATCACGAGGCTCACGTGGCGGGCCTTCGACAGGAGCTCGGGCCCCAGGCGCTGCGCCATGCACCCCGCGACCCCGACCACCGTCCCCGCCTTCATGGCCCGCTTGAGCTCCCCCAGCCGCCCGATGACCCGCTGTTCCGCGTGGTCGCGGATGGCGCACGTGTTGAGGAGGATCACGTCCGCCCCGTCCGGCGACTCGACGGGCGCGTATCCGGCAGCTGCAAGCTTGCCGAGCATCAGCTCGGAATCGCTCACGTTCATCTGGCAGCCGTAGGTCTCGATGTAGACCGTCGAACGGGCGTCGTGGGTCATGCCGGAGTGATCGGGACGAGGGGGACCGCCACCAGCCGGTCGGCGTCTCCCTCGAGGCGCGCCGGGAGCCGGGCCCCGCGCGGCGGCGGGGGGTCGGCCATGGCCACGGTAAGATAATCCTCGGTGAGCCCTTCCCGGATGTCGCCCCGCACCACGACGACGTCGGCCACCGCCCCGAGGCGGCGCGCGCGGTGGGCGCGGGCCTTGGCGTCGCCGGCCTGGCGCAGCTCGCGTGCGCGCCGCTGCACCACCTCGCTCGGCAGGTGCCCGGGGAGCCGCTCGGCGGCGGTTCCCGGGCGGCGGGAAAAGGGGAAGACGTGCAGGTACGTGAAGGGGAGCGACGCCACGAGGGCGAGCGTCTCCTGGTGGTCCGCCTCCTCCTCCCCCGGGAAGCCCGCGATCAGGTCGGCACCGAGCCCCAGGACGGGGAGCGCCGCGGCGAGTCGCTCCACCGCCCGGGCGTAGCCGGACGCGGTGTACCAGTGCCGCCCCATGCGCCGGAGGATGCGGTCGCTCCCCGACTGCAGGGGGGCGTGCAGGTGCGGGACGAGGTGTGCCGGCTCCGCCAGGAGCTCGCGCAGGCGATCGTCCACCTCCGTGGCCTCGACCGAGGTGAGGCGAAAGCGTGCGGCGGGGACGGCGCGCACCAGGCGCACCAGGAGGTGTCCGAGCGTGCTGTCGATATCGGCGCCGTACGTCCCGATGTGGATCCCGGTGACCACGATCTCCGGGTGGCGCTCCGCCAGCCGCTCGGCCTCGGCGATGATCTCGTCGGCGGGACGCGAGCGGTTGGCCCCGCGCGCCAGCGTCGTCGCGCAGAAGGTGCAGTGCTCGTCACACCCGTCCTGGATGCGGAGGAGGGCGCGCGTTCCGTGCTGCTGGCGGGCGACGCCTAACGATTCGGGCGGGAGTTCCAGGGCGCCGGCAATCGCCGCCAGGTCGGCCCCGGCCACCAGCTGCGTCACCGTGGGGAGCGCGCGGAGGGTCCCGTCGTCGCGCGCCGAGGCGCATCCCATCACCAGCGTCCGCAGCTCGGGGCGCGCACGCGCCGCGCGGCGAATGCCCTTGCGCAGCTCCACCTCCGCCTCGGCGGTCACCGCGCAGGAGTTGAAGATCGCGATGTCGGCGTCGGCCGGGCGTTCCACCATCTCGCCCCCTCCCCGCTCGATCATGGCCCGGACGGACTCGGAGTCGTACTGGTTGGCGCGACAGCCGAACGTGCGCAGGTAGACCTTCATCGTCCCGTCGCCGCTCCCTCCGGTGCCGGCGCGGGATCCGGGGGGAGGATGAAATGGAAGGCGCTCCCCTTTCCCTCGCTGCTCTGCACCCAGATGCGCCCCCCGTGCGCCTCGACGACGAGGCGGCAGAAGGCGAGCCCGAGACCCGAGGTCCTGACGCGGGGGACGTTGGCCAGGCGCACCTGCTCGAACTTGCGAAAGATGACGTCGTGATACTCGGGCGGGATTCCCGGCCCGGTGTCGACCACCGAGAATCGCACGCCGCTCGGATCGGGGCGCGCCACGAGCGTGAGCGCGATCGGGGTCCCCGAGTGCACGAGCGCGTTCTGGATCAGGTTGCCGAAGACCCGCTTGAGCATCCCGCGGTCGCCGCGAACGCGCGGGGTCCCGGCGGCCACCTCGGCGGCGGCGACCGTGCGCTCCTGCTGGAAGCGGAGGGTCCAGTCGCGCAGGATCTCGTCGAGCAGCCCCGTGGCGTCGATCTCCTCCAGGTGCAACGCGATCGCGGTTTCCTCGATGCGCCGCACCTCGAGGAGGTCGTTGATGAGGGAGAGCAGTTCCTCGGCCTTGACCTGCGTGTCGGCCACCGCGTCGCGCTGCCGCTCGCTCAGCGCCCCAAGGTCCCCATCGCCCAGCAGTTCCAGCGTCGCCAGGATCGACGTCAGGGGCGTCTTGAGGTCGTGCACGATCATCTTCATCAGGTCGTCGCGGACGCGCTCGAGCTCGCGCAGCCGGCGGTACGAGTCCTCGAGCGCGGCGGTGGCCCCCTTGAGCTTGAGCAGGGAGCGGACGCGGGCCCCCAGGAGGAGGCGGTTGTGCGGCTTCGCCAGGAAGTCGTCCCCTCCCGCCTCGATCGCCCGCAGGCGGTCGTCGTCGTCGTTGAGGGCGGTGATGAAGATGACCGGGGTGGCGGCGGTGCGGGGATCGCGCTTGAGGCGGCGGCACACCTCGTAGCCGGTCCCCCCGTCGTCCACGCCCAGGTCGCCGGCCGGCATGTTGACGTCGAGCAGAACGAGGTCCGGCCGGTGCAGGAACGCGGCGTCGAGGGCGGCCGGACCGTCGAACGCCGCGACGGAGCGGAAGCCTAACGAGCGCAGCTGCTCACGCACCAGCTCGCAGTTGGCCTCCGAGTCGTCGACGACGAGCAGCAGCGGGGCTTCGGACGCCGGCGTGGTCATCCCCCGTCATGGGCGAATGGACAGCCCCAGGCTCAGGAGCCATGCGCGCTCGCGCACGGTCCCTGCGGCATCGCGCGCGGCCCGCTGGAGCGCGACTTCCATCGTGGCGCGCGGGCCGGCCACGGGGATGGCGGCCCCCCCGCTGATGACCTTCTCGGTCACCGTGCTGCCCGCCGCGGCGAACGGGAGGTCGCGCGTCCGGTAGCCGAGACGATACGTCCACGCCGCGCTGCGCGTGCGCTGCCCGGCGAATTCGGCGCCAGCCGAGTACTCCCACGTATCGCGCGCCGCCGCCGCGGCCGTCCCCAGCCCATTCATCCTGGACCACTCGTCGCGGTCGGCGCCGACGAGGAGCGTGAGCCCTGTCAGGGGCTCGACCCTGGCCGCCACGCCGAACCGGCCGGGGACCTTCGCCTCGGTGCGGACGGTGTCGACGACGCGCAGCTTCAGCGTCCCCCCCTGCCGGAACGACGCCGCCAGCGCGAAACGCGGAACGGGAGTGAAGACGACCCCCGCCGAGGCGCCGCTCCCGGTGTAGGACAACGTGATGTCGCGGTCCAGCGTCCCGTATCGCACGCTGTCGTCGAACCGCCTGACGAGGTTGAGCCGGTTCTCCCCGGAATACAGGTGCAGCCCGACCCCGAGGGCCAGCATCCGGTGCGCCTGGTACGCGACGGCGAGCCGCTTGTCCCCGATGCCCCCCTTGGACGAGAAGCGCTCGGTATACGAGAGGCTGTCGTCGCCGAGGCGCTGGCCCGAACGCACCGACGTGGCGAAGGTGCGGTCGAGGAACGAATGGCTGGAGAGGCCGATGGCCCAGCGCGTCCCCACCGTGAATCCGGCGGCTACGGTCCCGAACCGTGCGATCGTGGTGCGCTCGTCGTTCGCCCCCGCCGAAAGGCTCCGCAGCTCAGGATCGTACTGGAAGTACAGTCCCGAGCGCCCCCACCCGCCGAGGGCCGCGGGGTTGCGCGACGAGAGGTGATCGAACTCCCCCAACGCCCCCCCGGTGGCCGCCGCGCGTGCGCTCAGCCCACCCAGCGGGTAGCCGAATCCCTGCGTGCTGAGCGTTCCCTGGGCCCGGGCCGCTGACGCGCCGGTAGCGACAGCGACCGCGGCCGCCACGAGCCTGACGAATGGTGCGCGCATCACGGGATCCCGAAGCTGGAGCGCAGCGCGTAGTTCACGCGCAGCCGCGGGCGCAGCGCCGGCGGCGCCTCCCGCGAGGAGATATGGATGTCGAACGTGCTCGTGGCCTCACGCGTGCTGCGCAGGACGATGGCCCGCTGCTGCTTGATGGTGGACGACGACATGGCCGCCCATTGCCGGAGGGCCGTGGCCACCTCCAGCACCCGCGTCCCGCTATCGCCAGGCGCAACACGAAGCGTGTCGAAGGCGAACCCGCCCAGCAGCAGCGCGGCGCGCGTCAGGTCGGTCACGTCCTCGCCCGCCAGCGAGACTTCGGGGACGAGGGCGAGCGTGTCGCGGGCGCCGATTCCCCGGTTCGGCTGCTGCGTGAAGATCAGCGAGGCCCGCAGCACCGTCGATGAATCGAGGATGCGCGAGGGAACGTCGAAGCGAAGGAAGCCGCGACGGTTCGGGAGCCCGCCGACGCTCAGCAGCGCCCCGCTCGGTGCGGGAGGCGCCGCCACCACCAGCGTGTAGTCCAGGTAGTCGCCGGCAATGATGCCGTCGCCGGGAGGCGTGCTGGACGTCGGTGCCACGGTGAGCGCCTTGATCGCGGTGTCCTCGGGGGCCGGGTCGAAGCGCAGGAGCGACGACCGCCCCCCCTCGATGGTCCCGAGCTCCACCTCCGCTCCCGTCGCCGATGTCGCCTTCACGCCAAGGCGCAACCGCTGCTTCCCGGTGACCTTGGCCAGGAGCTTGGCCTTGTCGAGGTACACCTTGATGGAGTCCTTGACCTGCGCCGAGTCGAAGGTCGTCCCGCCGATCAGGCGGTCGGGGCGGAAGAGCGAGGCCACCACCGCATTGACCGTGTCGGCGTCGGCGGTGTCCACGTCGAACAGGTCGATGCGCACGCTCCCGCGCACCCGCGTCGCCGTGGCGTTGACCGCGAACAGGACGTAGGCGCTGTCGAGCCGCGTGATCGCCGAGTCGGCCGACGCCTTCTGGAACGTCGACGGGAGGGAATCGAACCGCACCACCCCGCGCACGTCGAGCGTGTCGCCGCGGGTGGCGAGGTACATCGAGGCCTCCGTGCCGAAGCCCGGGATTCCGGACACCGTGGTGTCGAAGCTCACCGCGTCGAACGTCGTGTCGAAGACGGTGAGGTTCTGCCCGGGGCAGAGCACCGGGCACGCCGCCCCGCTCTCCAGGTCTTCGCCGCAGGCCACGACGCCCGCGCCTAACGCGAGGCCGAGGAGCACGACGCGCGCGCGCTTACGCCAGTCGAGTGACACGTCCATCTATGTCGAAGCTGTCCACTATGGCCATGATCACGGCGTCCACCGGGCGGTCCTTGGTGACCGCCGTCAGGCGCGCCGAGCTTCCGGTCGCGTACAACACCACCTCGCCCACCCCCGCTCCCACGCTGTCCACTGCCACCACGTACCCGCCTTCCCGTTCGAGGGCGCTCGTCACGTTCTCCACGATGAGGAGCTTGAGCGACTCGAGCGAGGGATCCTTGCGGGTCGCCACCACGCTCCCGATCACGCGGCCGAGCTTCATGCGCGGGCCAGGGCGTCCGGCGTGAAGGGCGCGGGGAGGAGCGCGCGCAGGTCCCACCGCGCCGTCGCTCCCCCCGAGGCGACGCTCACGACCTCCAGCGCCGGCCCGAACTCGACCAGCACCTGCCGGCAGACCCCGCACGGCGGTGTCGGCTGCTCCGCCTCGGTGGCAATCACGATGGCCGAGAAGCGCCTGGCTCCCTGCGCCACCGCGGCCGCCACCGCCCCCCGCTCGGCGCACATCCCCGCCGGGTACGCGGCATTCTCCACGTTGCAGCCGACGAAGACCCGCCCGTCGTCCGCCGCCAGCGCCGCCCCCACCCGAAAGCCGGAGTACGGGGCATATGCACGCGCCATGGCGTCGCGGGCAGACGCCACGAGCGAGGCGCGGTCAGGGCCGGCGGGGTGGCTCACGCGACGACCTCGCCCAGGAACGACGTCCCGCTCCCACGGAACGCGAGGGCGAACCATTCCGCCACCGTCGCGCCCAGGTCGGCGAACGTCGCGCGCTCCGCCAGCTGGACCGGGCGCACGCGACGACCGGCCACGAGCACCGGCACGCGCTCGCGCGCATGGTCGGTGGAGGGCGTGGTGGGATCGTTGCCGTGATCGGCCGTGATGAAAAGCAGGTCGTCCTCGCGCAAGGCGGAAAGCAGCGACGGTAAGGCACGGTCAAACTGGCGCAGCGCCCCGTAGAACCCCGCGACATCGTTTCTGTGCCCGAATAGCTGGTCAAAATCTACTAGGTTGGCGAAGAGGAACCCACTCTCCGCGCCGTGAAGCCACGCCTGGATCCTGGCCAGCCCCTCGGCGTTGTCGGCCGTGTGGTGCGACGTGATCGCGCGCCCCGCGAAGAGATCGTCGACCTTCCCGATCCCCTGCCGCGCCACGCCCCCCTCGGCGAGGGCGTCGAGGAGCGTCTCCCCCACCGGCGCCAGGGAGAAGTCCCGCCGGTTGGGGGTCCGCCGGTAGTCGCCATCCTCCCCCACGAACGGGCGGGCGATGACCCGCGAGACGTTGTGCGGGGCCACCAGCATCTCCCGCGCCCGCTGGCAGATCCGGTACAGCTCCTCCGGGGGGACCACGCCCTCGTGCGCCGCCACCTGGAAGACCGAGTCGGCGGAGGTGTAGAGGATCACCCCCCCCGTCCGCTCCTGCTCGGCGCCATACCGGGCAATGACCGCCGTCCCGCTCCCGACGACGTTGCCGATGACCGGGCGTCCCGTTAGGCGCTCGAAGGCGGTCACCACGTCGTCCGGGAACCCCTGGGGGTACGTCGGGAACGGGACCGCGAGCCGCAGCCCGCACAGCTCCCAGTGCCCGGTGGTGCTGTCCTTCCCGGCCGACGCGGGCTGCAGCGTCGTGCGGGCGGCACGCGCCACCACGTCGCCGCGCATCCCCGCGAGCACGTCGAGCGTCCCCAGCCCTAACGACTCGAGATGCGGGAGCGCAAAGCCCCCCACCGCCCGCGCGGTGTTCCCCAGGGTATGGCTCCCGGCGTCGCCATAGGCGACGGCATCGTGCGCCGCCCCGATCCCCACCCCGTCGAGCACGATGACGATCGCCCGCCGGCCGCCGACGGATGCGCTCACGCCGTCCCCCCCGTGTACCGGCGCGGGACGCGCAGCTTGAGGCCGACCAGGAGTTCGTACGGCGAGAGCTCCGCCACGCGGGCCGCCTCGTTCACGTCGAGCTGTTCGTCCCCGTCCCGGCCGAAGAGCGTGGCCACGTCGCCCACCGCGCAGGGAACATCGGTCACGTCGACCATCGTCATGTCCATCGTGATCACGCCCGCCACCAGGGCGCGCCGCCCGTTCACCAGCGCGATGCCGCGGTTGCCGAAGGCCCGCCGGTAGCCGTCGGCGTACCCGCACGACAGCGTGGCGATGCGCCGCCGCCCGGGCGCACGGTACGTCGCGGCGTAGCTCACCGTGTCCCCCGCCTCGATGGTGCGCAGCTCCACGATGCGAGCGCGGAGGGAGGCGACCGGTTGCGGCGACACCCCCGCCCCCTCGCCCCCTCCCACGCCGTAGAGGAAGACCCCCGGGCGGGCGAGGCTCCACGGCGACGGCGACTGACGCTCGACGCCCGGGCTGTTCTCCGCATGCAGGAGCGGGATCGGCGTCCCCAGCAGCTGCAACGCGTCGCGGAAGCGTTGCTGCTGCACGGCCACCGACCCGTCGTTGCGCTCGGCCGAATGGAAGTGCGTGAAGGCACCGGCCGGCGGGTGCGCCGCCACGAGCGGGGCGACCGTGGCGACCTCCCGCCAGGCGACGCCGGCCCGGTTCATCCCGGTATCGATCGCCAGGTGCCACGCCCCGCCTCCGCTCTCGACCCAGGCGCGGATCGCCGCCGCGTCGCCGAAGGTCGGCGTGAGCCCCAGGCGCCGCACTTCGCCGAACTCGCTCGCCAGAAGCGGGGTGAAGACGAGGATCGGACGGCGGATCCCCGCGGCCCGCAGCTCCTCGCCCTCGCGAACCGCCGCGATCCCGAAGCCCCACACGTCGAGCGGCTCGAGGGCGCGGGCGACGGCGACGGCGCCGAGCCCGTACGCGTCGGCCTTCACCATGGGGAGGATCGGCTTCCCGGCACGGCGCGCCATCGTACGGGCATTCTGCTGTAACGCGCCAAGGTCGATGTCGACCCAGGCGCGTCGCGTGTCAGCGTCCATTGACCAAGGGCGTGAGGGGCGGGTAGTATAGGCCCTCGGAGGATACTATGCAAGCTAAAGCCACGCTTGAAGATACGCTCTCGCTGATGCGCGATCTCCGCGCCCGTTGCGAGTGGGACGCCGCCCAGACGCACGACTCGCTGCGCCCGTATCTCATCGAGGAGGCGCACGAGCTCGACGACGCCCTCCGCGAGGGGAACGCGACGCAGATGCGCGAGGAACTGGGCGACGTCCTCCTCCAGGTCCTGTTCCACTCGGTGGTGGCCGAGGAGCGCGGCGCCTTCGACATCGGCGACGTGGCCGGCGGCCTCGTCGCCAAGATGCATGCCCGGCATCCCCACCTGTACGGCGACGGCGAGCGAATCGCCTGGGAGACATTCAAGGCACGCAAGCGCACCTCCATCGAGGAAGGGCTCCCCGCCGGGCTCCCATCGCTCCACCGTGCCCACCGCCTGCAGGATCGCGCCGCCGGCGTCGGCTTCGATTGGGACGACGTGAACGGGCCGGCGGAGAAGGTGGAGGAGGAGCTGCGCGAAGTGCGCGACCAGCTCGCGGCCGCTCCGGTGCGGCGCTCGCCCCACGGCGCCCCCCAGCACGACGACGCGCACGCCGCCCTCGAGGCGGAGCTGGGCGACCTCCTCTTCGCCGTCGTGAACCTCTGCCGGAAGGCGGGGGTCCACGCCTCGCTGGCGCTCGACACGGCGAACGCGAAGTTCGCGCGCCGATTCGGGGCCATCGAGCGCCTGGCCGCCGAGCGCGGCCTCGACGTCAGGACGGCCGGACTGGCCGTGCTCGACGGGCTGTGGGACGAGGTGAAGGCGCAGGAGCGCACCGCCGGCGAGCGTTAGGCGCGCCCGCCACGGGCACCGTCCCCGGACGCGGGCATGCCCCCCCGGGGCGACGGCACGCCCCTCCTAGTCGACGTCGCTGCGCCCCTCGCCGAGGAAGGTCGGGTGCGCCAGCCCATTCGCACTCTCGTAGAAGCGGATCGCCCCGGGGGCGTGCATCTTGGCGATGAGGATCACCTGCCCGACGTGCCCCGAGAAGTGCTCCACGACGTGGTAGAGCGCGGAGAGGACCGTGGTATCGCGCCCCTGGATGCGGCGCGACTCGCCTAACGATTCGGGCCCCAGGGCGGCGAGGACGGCGTCGACCTCGGCCAGCGTCGCCTCCAGGTGCTGCAGGAGCCCGGCGGCGTCCATCCCGCCCTCGGCGGCGAATTCCGCGTCCCGCGCGCGGACGTCGGGCGCCCCCCCGATCCCGCTCACCACCCACTGGCGCACGTTTCCCGCCAGATGCAAGACCAGGTTGCCGGCGCTGTTCGACGCCGCATCCGGGCGCCACCAGAGCCGCCCCGCCGGGAGCGCCAGGAGCGCCGCGCGGAGCTTCGCCGGGTATTCCACCCCCAGGTAGTAGCGGGAGCGCTCGAGGAACCGCGCCCCCACATCGAACGGCGGCACGGGCGCGCTCATGGGCGCAGGCGGTGCATCATCCGCGGGAAGGGGATGCACTCGCGGATGTGGGGGGTGCCGCAGATCCACGCGATCGTGCGCTCCAGCCCGATCCCGAAGCCGGAGTGGACGAACGTCCCGTAGCGCCGCAGGTCGAGGTACCACCCGTACGCGTCCTCGGGGAGCCCCTCCTCGCGGATGCGCTGCAGGAGCTTGTCGTAGTCGTCCTCGCGCTGCGACCCGCCGATGATCTCGCCGTACCCCTCCGGCGCCAGGCAGTCGTCGCAGAGGACCGTGCGGGGGTCGGCCGGGTTCTCCTTCATGTAGAACGCCTTGGCCTCCCGGGGGTAGTTGCAGACGAAGATGGGGGTCTCATGGTCGGCCACCAGGAGCGTTTCGTCCTCCGCCCCCAGGTCGTCCCCCCACTTGATCGCACTTCCCTTGGCCTGCAGCGTCGTGACGGCGTCGGAGTAGTCGATGCGCGGGAACGGGGCCAGGGCCTTCTCCAGGCGAGCCGTGTCGCGCTCCACTTCCTGCAACTCCGGGCGACGACGCTCCAGGACGCGTCGCACGATGTGAGTCACAAGCTCCTCCTGCAACCGCATGTTATCGTGCGTATCGTAGAAGGCCATCTCCGGCTCGATCATCCAGAACTCGGTGAGGTGTCGCCGGGTCTTGGACTTCTCGGCGCGGAACGTGGGGCCGAAGGTGTAGATTCGCCCCAGGGCCGCCGCCGCCGCTTCCCCATACAGCTGACCCGTTTGCGCCAGGTACGCGTGCCCCTCATCGAAGTACTCGGTCGAGAAGAGCCCGGACCGCTCCCCGATGGCCGCGGTCAGGATCGGCGTGTCGACGTGGATGAACTCCCGCTCGTAGAAGAAGTCATGGATGGCCTGCTCCACCTCGTGCCGGATGCGCATGATCGCCACCTGCCGCGGCGAGCGGAGCCAGAGGTGGCGGTGATCCAGCAGGAAGTCGATCCCGTGCTCCTTGGGCTGGATCGGGTAGTCGACGGGCGAGCGGCCGAGGATCGTGAGTTCCGTCACCCCCATCTCGTGCCCGCCAGGGGCACGAGGCTCGGCACGAACCTCCCCGGTCACGGCGATGCAGCTTTCCTGCGTCAGGTCGGCAAAGCGTGCCCAGGCCTCCGCGGGGAGCTGGTTCTTGACGAGGACGCACTGCAGGACGCCCGTCCCATCGCGCATCACGATGAAGGCGATCTTGCCGGACGAGCGCAGGTGGGTCGCCCAGCCGCGGACGGTGACGGTGCTCCCCACGTGCCCGGGAAGCGCGGATATGGTAGCGTACGGAGTGGACACGAGCCGGATTCAAGGGGTCGATGATCGGCGTAAGCTATGAACGCACCGGGGGGCGTGCAACGGACGCGCGCGCGGCATGCGCGGGTGCCGCATGCGCGGGTGCCGCATGCGCGGGTGCCGCATGCGCGGGCGCGGCATGCGCGGGCGCGGCATGCGCGCCGCGGACGGCGCGCCGGCTGAGGGTGTGCCCATGATGCTGCGCACGCGTCTCGCGCTGGGCATCGGCAGCATCGTCACGCTGATGCTGGTCCCGGTGATGCTCTCCCTCGCGTCCATGCGGCAGCTGCGCACCGACACGGAGCGCATTCGCGACGTCGAGTTCCAGGCGGCGGTGGTGCTGGGCAAGGTGCGCACGGCGGTGCAGGAGCTCGACCAGGCCAAGGAGTACCTGTCGATCCTCCCCGAGGAGGCGACGCGCCAGCAGGTGACGGAGAAGCTGGCGGCCGTGCGGTCGCTGGTGGACTCGCTCGGGGCGCTCAACGGCCTGGCGGGGATCAGCCGGGTGCACGCCTCGTTGCAGCTGATCGCCGACGAGTCGGCGCGCACCTACCAGCTCGCCGCGGCCGGGCGGGGCGCGCTGGCCGACTCGGTGCTCGACAAGACCATCTCCCCGGCCATCGACGACATCGAGCGCATCCTCGCCTTCTCCGAGCAGTCCTTGCAGGACCGCACGCGCGAGCGCGTCAACGAGATCGCGCTCGAGTCGGTGCGGTCACGCAACACCTCCCTGCGCCTCCTCGCGGCCGCCGCCCTCCTCGCCGTCCTCATGGGCCTCTGGCTCACGCAGTCGGTGAGCCGCCCCATCGACGAGCTCGACGCCGGGATGCGCGCCGTGGCCGAGGGCGACTTCGGCCACCCGTTGCAGCTGGCGCCGCAGCGCCGCGACGAGTTCGGCCGCCTCGCCGCCTCGTACAACTCCATGGCCACCCAGCTACGCGAGCTCGACCGCCTCAAGGCCGAATTCATCTCGGTCGCCTCCCACGAGCTCAAGACGCCCATCAACGTCGTCATGGGCTACTTGCAGCTGCTGCAGGACAACGTCTACGGCGAGCTCAATCCCCGGCAGCTCGAGATCGTCAGCACCCTCACCGCCCAGAGCAAGTCGCTCGCGCGCCTCGTCCGCCAGCTCCTCGACGTCTCCCGCTTCGAGGCCGGCGGCGGCAAGGTCGAACCCCGCACCTTCCCCCTCCCCGCCTTCCTCGGCGACCTCGAACGCACCTTCCGCGTCCTCGCCATCCAGCGGAACGTCGGCTTCACCGTCACCCGCTCCATCGACCTCCCCGCCGACGTGCGGTGGGACCCCGAGCGCATCAACGAGGTCCTCGGCAACCTCCTCTCCAACGCCTTCAAGTTCACCCCCAGCGGCGGTCGCGTGGACCTCGAGGTGGAACGCGACGGCGAGCTGGTCCGGATGCGCGTGCGCGACACCGGGGCCGGGATCCCGGCCACCGAGCTGGCATACGTCTTCGAGAAGTTCTACCAGGCCAGCAACCAGACCACGGGGATCAAGGGGACGGGGCTGGGACTGGCGATCGCCAAGGGGATCGTGACCGCTCACGGGGGTAATATCGGGGTCGAGAGCACCGTCGGCGTGGGGACGACCTTCACCCTGCACCTCCCCATCACGTCGGCCGCCACTCGCCTGATGCCGTTTCACCAGCCCGAGGAGTCGACTGTCGCATGAGCCGTCCCCAGTTCGCTCAGCACCGGCCGGGACGCGCGCACCGTGGGATCGGGATTGCCGCACTCCCGATCGCCGCGGCGATCCTCGCCTGCCAGCGCCCGGCGCCCGCGATGCCCCCCCCGGTGATCCCCGAAGTCGTCGTCCCGGCCCCACTCTCCCCCTGGCCCGGCACGCTCTCCAGCGCCCTCCGCGCCGCCGAGGGCGGGCGCTTCGACGAGGCCGAGCGGCTCCTGACGGCGTTCAGCGTCGCGCACGCCGGGACGCCGGATGGCGCCGAGAGCGATTTCTGGCGCGCCCTCCTCAGGACCGATCCGGCCAATCGCGACGTCACGCCGCGCGAGTCCATGGCGCTCTACGACGCGTACCTGAGCGGCGGCGCCGCCCTCCCTCGTCATGCGGAGGCGCTCATCCTCCGTCGCGTGGTGGAATCGCTCGACTCCACGCGGTCGCTGCTCGCCACGGTGCGCACGTCGGCCGATGCGCGCGAGAAGGCGCGTGACGAGGAGATCCGCCGGCTCAACGACATCGTCGATCGCACGACGGCCGAGCTGGAGCGCATCAAGCGGCGACTCGCCGCCCGGCAGCCGTGACGCGCATCGGCGGGGCGACGCACCCCGTCTCCCGACGCGAAGTGACTTCCGCGCACCCCGTCTCCCGACGCGAAGTGACTTCCGCACACCCCGTCTCCCGACGCGAAGTGACGCCCGCACACCCCGTCTCCCGACGCGAAACGACGCCCGCGCCCGCCGTCACCCGACGCGAAACAGCTCCAGCGCGCGCGCGTAGCGCGAGGTGAGCGTCCCGCGCATCCCGGCGTGCTCGGCGCGCGTCAGCCCGGGATCGTCGGCCAGGAGGCGCTCGGCGATGGCGCGCGCCCGGTCGTTGAGCGCCTCGTCCCGCAGCAGGTCGGCCACGCGGAACGGGACGTCGCCGCTCTGCTTCTCGCCGAAGAGGTCCCCCATTCCGCGCAGGCGCAGGTCGGCGCGGGCGATCTCGAAGCCATCCTCGGTGGACGCGAAGAGGACCAATCGCTCGTGCGCCTCCTGCCCCACGTCGCCCAGGAGGATGCAGAACGACTCCTCCGCCCCGCGCCCCACCCGTCCGCGCAGCTGGTGCAGCTGCGAGAGGCCGAAGCGCTCGGGATGCTCGATGAGCATCACCGTCGCATTGGCGACGTCGATGCCGACCTCGATGACGGTGGTGGCGACGAGGACGTCGATGGCGCCGTCGCGAAAGCGGCGCATGATCGCGTCGCGCTCGTCGTTGGGGAGGCGCCCGTGCAGCAGCGCCACGCGGCGCGCCGCGAACGGACCGCTCGACAGCTCGCCGGCCATCGTGGTCGCCGCCTTGAGGTCGGTCTTCTCCGATTCCTCGATGACGGGATAGACGATGTAGGCCTGCCGCCCCTTGGCCACCTGCGCGTCGACGAACTGGAGGACGCGCGCGCGCGCCGACTCCGGCCGCAGCGCGGTGGTGATCGGCTTGCGCCCGGGCGGGCGCTCGTCGAGGATGGAGACGTCCAGGTCGCCATGGAGCGTCAGCGCCAGCGAGCGCGGGATGGGCGTGGCGCTCATCAGCAGGACGTCGGGCGACTCGCCCTTGGCGCCTAACGCGGCGCGCTGCTCGACGCCGAAGCGGTGCTGCTCGTCGATCGCGACGAACCCCAGTCGGCCGAAGTGCGTCCGCTCCTGCACGAGGGCGTGGGTCCCGACGGCGATGAGCGGCGCGGCCGAGCCCAGGCGCTCGTCGATGCGCCGGCGCTCGGCGGCCGCCAGGCTCCCGGTGACCAGCTCCGGCCGCATCCCCAGCGGGGCCAGCAGCCGCTCGAAGGTGCGCGCATGCTGTTCGGCCAGGAGCTCCGTCGGCGCCATCAGCGCCGCCTGGTAGCCGTTCTCCACCGCGAGGAGCGCCGCGAAGAGCGCGACGACCGTCTTGCCGCTTCCCACATCGCCCTGCAGGAGACGGTGCATGCGCCGGGGGGAGCACATGTCGGCGACGATCTCGCGCAGCGCGCGCGCCTGCGCCCCGGTGAGGGTGAACGGGAGCGACTCGCGCAGCTGCGTGGTGAGGGTGCGGCGGGGGGAGAAGACGATCCCCTGGCGCGGCGCGCGGGCCAGCGCGTTGGCGCGCCGGTGGAGCAGCTGCACGAAGAGGAGCTCGTCGAAGGCGAGCCGGTCGCGCCCCCGCGCCGCCTCGGCCACCGACTCGGGGCGGTGCACCATGCGCAGCGCCTCGGCCAGGGGCGGCACGCCCGCCGCCTGCACCACCGTGGCCGGGAGGTGCTCCTGCACCAGCGGGAGGAGCGAGGGGAGGTGCTGGTCGATGAGGGAGCGCAACTGCCGGGCGGTGAGGCCCTCGGTGGCCGGATACACCGAGAGGACGCGCCCGTGGGCGTTCCCCGAATCCTCGGCGCCGAGGTTCACGAACTCCCTCGGTTGCAGCTGCCGGCCGTGGTAGAAGCGGACCGGGCCGCTGAGCAGGAGGACGTCGTCCTTGTCGATCGTGCGGTCGAGGAACGCCTGTCCGGGCCACGAGACCTCCAGCATCCCGCTGGCATCGCGCACCACGGCCTGGAAGATGCGTAGCCCCTTGCGGGTGGGGAGGATCCCCTTGGAGATGACCCGTCCCATGACCGTCACGTCCATCCCGGGAGCGACGGCCGAGATCGGGGTGATGGTGCTGGCGTCCTCGTAGCGGTGGGGGACGTGCAGCAGCAGGTCGCGCGCGGTGTCGATCCTCAGCTTGCGCAGGAGCTGCGCGCGACGCTCCCCCACGCCCTTGAGGAACTGCACCGGCATGTCCAGCGTGATGCGCGGCGTGCTGGCGAGTCGATCGTCGCGTCGAACGGCCACTGGTCACTCCCACCGGATGTCGAGATCGCCCCCCGGCGTCCCTCGCCAGGGGGCGCGCCTATTCTTCCAGCAGTTCCTGCGCGAACTGGGCGGCGTCGAACGGCTCGAGGTCGGCCAGCTGCTCGCCGACCCCGATGAACTTCACGGGGACATCGAGGGCCTCGTGCACCGCCACGACGATCCCGCCGCGCGCCGTCCCGTCGAGCTTCGTCACCACCAGGCCGGTCACCGGGACCGCGTCCGAGAAGGTCCGGGCCTGCACCACCGCGTTCTGCCCGATGGTCCCGTCCAGGACGAGGAGCGTCTCGTGGGGGGCCTCGGGCATGCGCCGCTTGATGACGCGCGCGACCTTCCGCAGCTCGTCCATGAGGTTGTCGCTGGTGTGCAGGCGGCCCGCCGTGTCGATGATGACAACATCGGCCCCGCGCGTCACGCCGGCGTCGATCGCGTCGAAAGCCACGGCGGCGGGGTCGCCGCCGGCCTTCCCGCCGACGAAGTCGGCCCCCGTCCGCTCGGCCCAGACCCGCAGCTGGTCGATGGCGCCGGCGCGGAAGGTGTCGCCCGCGGCCACGATCACCCGCTTCCCCTCCTGGCGGAAGCGGTGGGCGAGCTTGCCGATGAAGGTGGTCTTGCCCGCCCCATTGACGCCGATGACGAGGATCACCGTCGGCGGGGTGGGGGCGGCCGCCAGCGCGGGGTGCGCGTTCCCCGTTCGCAGGGCCGCCTCGACCCCGGCGCGCAGCGCGGCCAGGAACTCGTCGTGCGTCCGGATCTTGCCGCGTTGCGCCTGGCGGTCGACCTCCTCCACCAGCTTCAGGGTCGTCGCGACGCCGAAGTCCGCCTCGAGGAGGAGCTCCTCGATCTGTTCGAGGGAGCCTTCGCGCGCCCCCTTCCGCACGAGCGCCCCCACGTCGGTGAGGGCGATATCCTTGATGCGCTGCCACAGCGACCGCCTGGGGAGGTCGCCCGAGCGCCGAAAGAGCCTGGCCATGCCCCCAAAGGTAAGGGGTCGGGGCGGCTTACCTAAGCCCGACGCGGCGCCGCGCGAGCCACTCGGCGCAGAGCGCGAGGAGCGCCACGGCGAAGAGCCAGGGGACGTCGCGCGCCCGAGGGGCCTCCCCCATCGTCGTCCCGCTCCCGATCGCACCATCCGCGACGGTCGGGCGTCTCGGGAGGAGCTCCGCCGAGGGATTCACGACGAGGAGCGAGCTCCCACCGGGCGTGCGGACCTCGTAGCGCCCCGGCGGCGGGGCCGGCTGCTGCGTGACCCCGTTGCCGCTCCCGAAGCGCAGGACGAGCGAATCCTCCCGTCCCCCGCCGTCGCGCCTAACGATCGCGGCCCGCACCACGCTGTCCCCCCCCGCGCCGCGCCGCCACTGGATCACCTCGCCGGCGCGCACCGCCCCCGGCACCGGGTAGGCCGCGCGCGCGTCGGCACTCTCCCCGGCCAGCCAGTCGAGGATGCTCCCCCAGACGGCGGTGAAGGCGTCGCTCCCCACGCCGCCGCCGAAGCGCCACCGCCAGAAGCCGGAGGCGCCCGCCACCAGCACGCGGCGCGGGCGCTCCCAGCCGACGATCGCCACCCGCTGGTCGAGCCGCCGCGCGCGACGCGTCTCCAGCACGTCGAACTGCGCGTTAGGCGGGAGCGCCGGGGACACGTCGAGGGGCGGGAGGGAATCCCACATCGTCCCGCTGAGCGGCGTGCTCATCGGCGACAGCGGGGCGCCGGTGGCGAACCACTCGCCCTGCGGGGCGGCCGGCGGCGCCACCAGGGCCAGCGCCCCCCGTGTCACCTCGCGCGGCGGGCCGAAGAGCGCGGTGTCCCCATGCAGCACCACCACCGGCGCCTCGCGCACCGCCCGCCGCACCACCTCCTCGCCCACCGGCTGCAACGCCTGGTCCTCGCGCCACTGCCCGGGGGCCACGCGAAAGTACGCGCGGGTCGGCAGGAGGACCGTCCCGCGCAGGAGCGCCGCCAGCTCGCGCGAGTCCAGGTCGGGGGAGGTCGACACCAGGACCGCCGCCGCCCCCGCCGTGAGGTCGAGCACGGCCGACGCGGCGTCGTTCCCCGGCTCGGCATCGCCCGCCACCTCGATCACGGCGCGCAGTTCGGCCGGGCCATTCCCGGCGGGGACGACGAACGTCATCGTGACCGTGCGCTCGCCGAGTGCGGGGAGCGCCTCGAACGGGAGCGAGGCGACGCGCCGCCCGGCGAGTTCCAGGCGCAACGTCCCGCCCGGCGCCGCGCCCGTCCCCGCCCCCACCGTCACTCGCACCGCGACGGTATCGCCGGCCGACGCCACGCGAGGGGCCCGCACGTCCACGACCGCGGCATCGGCCCCGGATCCCGCCGGGCCGATCACCACCCGCGACCCGGCCGGGACCGCGCGCAACGCCTCGGGATCGTCGATCTCGCCGTCGGTGAACACGACGAGCGGGCGCCCGGCCGCCATTGCCCGCTCCGCGGCGGGGCGCACGCGCGAGGCGCGGTCCGTGGTCGTTAGGCTGTCGCCCGCCAGCCGCAGCGAATCGCCGAACAGGTAGAGGGAATCCCCGCCCTCCTCCCGCGCCCGGCGCGCGAGCGTGGTGAAGGCGGCGGCGTCCCTCCCCCGCCCCCACGACGCCGAGACGTCGAGCGCCACCAGCGGGGGCGGTACGCGGCGCGCGCCGACCACGGCGTTGAGGGCGAGCGCCGCCAGGCTCGTGACCGAGAGGGCGCGCAGGAGCGCGGGGACGAGGCGTCCGTGGGCGCGGACGCGTGCGTACGCCGCGCCGGCGCCCGCCGCACCGGCGGCGAGGGCGATCAACCAGGAGATCATGACGGGAAATTACGCCCGGGGAACGCCGGACGCTGTGAACCGGTCAGTTGGAGTCGGCCACCTGCGTCGACGCACGCTGCAGCATCGCCAGGTACGTCTGGCGCGCCCGATCGAACGCCGGGCGTTCGGCCGCAGCCAGGGGGACCCCTCCCGTGCTGGCCAGCGCCGAGCGCGGGTTGCGCTGCACGCCCCCCACCAGGACCTCGAAGTGCAGGTGCGGCGCGGTCGCGAGACCGGTCATCCCGACGTATCCCACCGTCTGGCCGATGCCGACGCGGCTCCCGCTTCGCACCCCCTGGGCGAAGCCGCGCAGGTGGCCGTAGCGCGACACGAAGCCATTGGCGTGCCTAACGTCGACCACGTTGCCGTAGCCGCTCATGCGCCCGGCGCGCACCACCACGCCATCGCCGATGCTCCGCACCGGCGTCCCCGACGAGGCCGCGTAGTCGGTGCCGCGGTGGGCGCGCCAGACGCCGAGGATGGGGTGCTTCCGCATCCCGAAGACCGAGGAGATCCGCCGGAACTCGAGCGGGGCGCGGAGGAACATCGCCTGCAACGACTTGCCCGTCGCGTCGTAATAGCGCCCCCGCCCGTTCCCCGCGTCGAAGCGGATGGCGTCGATCGACGCGTTGCCCGAGCTGTAGCCGGCGGCGAGGACGCGGCCGACGCGCACGGCGCCCTGGGGCCCCTGCTCGCGCTCGAACAGGACGCGGAACTCGTCACCGGGCTGGAGGTCGCGGCTCATGTCGAGGCGATACTCGAAGATGTCGGCGACGTTCCACGCCAGCTCGGCCCGTGCGCCCGCGGGGAGCTCGGTGGCGGCGCCCGCATTGAAGGCGTCGTACAGCGTGCGGGCAATCTCGCCGCGCACCACGAGCGTGTCGACCTTCCACGGCAGGCGCTCCTCGCGCCCCACCCAGCCGCTGTCGGTTCTCGTCAGGTGCAACAAGCGGTCGACCGCCAGCTGGAAGACGATCCGGCTGGGCGCACTCCCCTCCACGCGCCCCAGCGTCACCCGCATCCCCGCCGGGACGCGGCGCGGGTCGATGGTCGTCGCGGCATCGAGCGCCTGCGCCGCTTCCTGGTCGGTGAGCCCGCCACGCGCCAGCAGCCTCCCCAGCGTCTCCCCGCGCGCCAGCGAGTCGACCTGCTCCAGCCAGGTGGGGGTGCGTGTCCCCGTCAGCACCTCCCCCGGCCGCTTCTCCGGAATCGGACGCATGACGGCGATGGCGCCCCCCGCCAGGAGCGCCATCGCCGTGAAGACCACGAGTCGAGCGCGCCAGCCGCTCAATCCATCTGCCTCCGAATGAAGGTCGGGATGTCCATCGGGTCGATCTCCTCGTTGACGCGTGAGCTGGGCGGCGCGAAACGCCGATTGGGATCGTTCGGAATGGCGGCGCGCGTCGTCTGCCCGCCAACCACGGAACGCGCTCCCTGCCCCGTCCGCTGCGTGATCGGGATCACGTTGGACGCCGCGGCGGCGGCCGCCGCTGCCGGGACCGGCCTCGGCATCGGGATACCCCCCTGCGCCGCCACACGTTCCCCATTCGCCGCAGCGCCGTGCCCCAGGCTGAGTGGGACGTTCACGACCGTTCCCGTCTGCCCCAGCGCCTTGTCGAACCCGGTGGCGATGACCGTCACCCGGATCTCCCCCTGCATCGCCGGCTCGGACACCGCGCCAAAGATGATCTCGGCCTCATCGCCCGCTGCGTCGTGCACGATCTCGGAGATCTGCGTCACCTCGCCGAGGGTCAGGTCGCCGCCGCCGGTGATGTTCAGCAGCACGCCGGTGGAGCCGCCGATGGAGATGTTGTCGAGCAGCGGCGACGAGATGGCCTGCTGCGCCGCCTCCATCGCCCGGTTCTCGCCGCGCCCGATCCCCGTCCCCATGAGGGCCGAGCCGCCGTTCTGCATCACCGTGCGCACGTCGGCGAAGTCGACGTTGACGAGGCCGGTCTTGGAGATGAGGGTCGAGATGCCCTGCGTGGCGTGGAGCAGGACCTCGTCCGCCTTCTTGAGCGCGTCCTGGAACGGGATCCCCTTGCCGACGACCGCCAGGAGGCGTTCGTTAGGCACGATGATCATCGTGTCCACGTGCTTGCGCATCTCGGCAATTCCCATGTCCGCCTGGCGCATCCGCTTGCGCCCCTCGAACAGGAACGGCTTGGTGACGATGCCGACGGTGAGCGCCCCCGCCTCCTTGGCGAGCTCGGCGACCACGGGCGCCGCGCCGGTGCCGGTCCCCCCGCCCATGCCGCACGTGACGAAGACGAGGTCGGCGCTCTGCAGCACGCGGCCGACCTCGTCACGATTCTCGTCGATGGCCTGGCGCCCGATCTCGGGACGGGCGCCGGCCCCCAGGCCACGCGTCAGCTTCTTCCCGATCTGGATCTTCACGTCGGACTTCGACGCCAGCAACGCCTGCGAATCCGTGTTGATCGAGATGAACTCGACGCTCTCGAGGTGCTCCTCGATCATCCGGTTCACGGCGTTCCCGCCGCCGCCCCCGACCCCCACGACCTTCATGCGGGCGTTCTGTGATGCGTTGTCCTCGAATTCGAAGATCATGGCGCGCGCAGCTCCTCTTTTCGCGAGGATGGTCGGACAGCGATGGGGACACCGTTCGAAGAGCCGACGTCGCGTCGCCTCGTGGCGTCACAAGCGCGACCGCGGAACATCACGCCGACCTCACGTCATCGGCCTCCTCGATTCGCGGCAGAATATAATGCGTTCGCGCATTCCGGCTACGTGTGACGCAAGACAAAGTTCTGCGCCGCGTTCGCGTCGCGAGTGCGACCAATGTTTCTCCACAATCACCGGGAGAAGATCATCTTTGTAACACAACGGGCGGCCCACTTTCCGGTCGCCGCCCCTCCCATCCTAACGATGCCCCCCTCGTCTTCTCGTCTTCTCGTCTTCGCGTCCTAGAAGAAGTCCTGCAACCACGTCTTCACGCGCTGCGCCAACTTGTCCACATTGGGTGCATTGAGCTGCAGCTTGCGCCCGCTCGGCGACTCCGCGCCCAGCGCCACGCGGCTCGCCGCATACAGCGCAAGCCCCACCGCCGTCGCAAAGCGCGGCGCCTCCACCGCATCGACGAGTCCGCTGATATTTTCCGACGGGATCCCCACCCGTACCCCGGTCCCGAACACCTCGGCCGCGAGTTCGCTCACACCGGGGAGCGTCGCCGCCCCTCCCGTGAGCACGACGCCGGCGCTGAGCTTCCCCACGTAGCCAGCGGCCTCGATGTCGCGCATCACCAGGTCGTAGATCTCATCCATGCGCTGGTGGATGATGTGCGCCAGCAACTCGCGCGGAATCTGCCGATCGCCCTGCGCCACCGTGCTCGGCAGCGTGATGACCTCCGACGGGTCGACCATCGGCTCGTACGCACAGCCATACCGCTCCTTGAGCCGCTCGGCGTCGGCCTGCGTCACCCCGAGCCCGTGCACGATGTCGTTGGTCACGTTGTTCCCGCCGAACGGCACGGTCCCGAGGTGGCGGATCTTCGCCTCGTGGAAGACGGCGATGTCGGTCGTCCCCGCCCCCATCTCGATGAGGGCGACCCCCAGCTCCTTCTCGTCCTCCGTCAGGACGGCGAGCGCCGACGCCAGCGGCTCCAGCACCAGCAGCAGCGGCTTGTAGCCCGCGCGTTCGACCGCCTTGCGCAGGTTGAGCGCCGGCGAACTCCCGATCGTGACCAGGTACATCTCGGTCTCGAGGCGCGTCCCCACCATCCCGACCGGATCGCGGATCCCCTCGTTCTTGTCCACCGTGTACTCCTGCGGGATGCTGTGCAGGAGTTCGCGCTCGGGAGGAATCGCCTGGGCCCGCGCCACGGCGTTGGCCCGCTCCACGTCACCCCGGGTGATCTCGTCGCCACTCACGGCCACGATCCCCTTGGAGATCATCGCCTGGACGTGCTCGCCCGCGATCCCCACGTAGCAGGCGTCGACCTTGGCCCCGGCCATCTGCTCGGCGTCGCTCACTGCCTTGCGGATGGACTGCGTGGTCTCCTCGATGTCCGCCACCACGCCACGTCGCAACCCGGTCGTGCGCGACTGCCCAACGCCGAGCACCTTGATGCCGGGGTGGCGCGGGAGGTCACCCACGACCTCGGCGATGATCGCCGTCGTCTTGGCGGATCCGATGTCGAGTCCTGCAACCAGTCGTTCGACGTTCATGGAAGTCGGGCGATGACGAGGTCCTTGTAGCGCAGGTCGAGCTCCACGGGACGCAGGCGGCGCTTCGCGAGGTCGGCCTCGACGGAAGATAGCTGGAGGAGGCGATCGGTGCTCAGGTCCAGCATCGCCCGCACCCCGACATCCACGAGCTGCAGGTACACTTCGTCCTTGCCCACGCGCCGCGCCTCGCTGACACGGGCATAGTACTCCGGCCATTCGGCGCGCACGTCCGCGAGCAGGCGGAAGAGCGCGGTGTCGGCTCGCGGGACGATCGGCAGGTCCACCCCCCAGCGGGCCGGGTCGAGCGGGAGGGGGCGTCCGCTATCGTCGTACACCTTGAATCCGCTGGGCCCCGGGACGAGGGCGATGGGGAGGTTCTCTTCCACCGTGACGACGAGCGTGCTGGGCAGGCGCCGTGAGATGCGCGCGCTCCGCACCTGCGGGTGCGCCTCCGCGCGCACCCGGAGCGAGTCGAGGTTGCCCCAGATGGAGAAGGTCGTGTCCACCTCGAGGCGGGCGGCGATGTCGGCGGGGCGCGCATATCGCGTCCCCCGCACCTCGACCTGCTGTACCCTAAAGAACGCGAGATCATGTCCCCACCAGGGCATGGTCCCGACGGCGAGGGCCGCGAGCACGATCCCCAGGAGGTACCAGCGCAGCCGGATGCGCCGGGGCGGCGCCGCCGCCATCCCCTCCGCCGGCGTGACGTCCCTCACGCCCCGCCTCGTCCGGCCAGGCGGTGCAGGAGCTCCGCCCCGGTGCGCGTGATGTCACCAGCCCCCATCGTGAGCACGACGTCCCCGTCGCGGACGAACGCGGCGAGCGCCGCCGCGGCGTCGTCACGCCCCCCTTGCCACTCGGGGGCGCTCCCCCCCGCCGCCATGCGATCGGCGATCAGCGCCGACGACACGCCCGGAATGGGCTGCTCGCGCGCCGGATACAGCGCCGTGAGGAAGGTCGCGTCGGCCGTGGCGAGGGCCTGCGCGAACCCATCGGCGAAGTCGCGCGTGCGGGAGTACAGGTGGGGCTGGAAGGCGACGACGAGGCGCCGGCCCGGAAAGGCCACCCGGGCGGCCGCGATCGTCGCCGCCACTTCGGTCGGGTGGTGCGCATAGTCGTCCACGATCTCCACACCCGCCGCCGTCCCCAGGCGCTCGAAGCGTCGCTCCACGCCGCCGAACGCCTCGAGCCCCGGGCGCATCGCCTCGACCGTGGCGCCTAACGCCAAGCCGCTCGCGATCGCCGCCAGGGCGTTGCGGACGTTGTGCAGCCCGGGGACCCGGAGGCGCAGCTCGCCGACCGGCTCTCCGTCGAAGGACACGCGCACCACGGTGCGCCCGTCCGCGCGCGACACCGGGGCACCCACCACGCGGGCGTGCCGGTCGTCCGTGCCGTAGCGCAGGACCTGCGCACCGGTGGCCACGTCGAGCGACGCCGCGCCCGCGTCATCGCCGCACACCACGATCGTGCGTGCCGGCGCCAGGAACGACTCGAACGCCGCCCGGATGTCGGCCAGGTCGCGGTAGATGTCGAGGTGGTCCGCCTCCACGTTCGTGACCACCGCCACCGTGGGCGTCAGGGCGAGGAAGGACCGGTCGTACTCGTCGGCCTCGACGACGAACAGGGTGTCGCCGTCGTAGCGGAGGTTCCCGCCCCAGGCCTTTACGCGCCCGCCGGCGATTCCCGTCGGGTGCAACCCCGCCGCCGCCAGCGCCTCGGTCGTCATGACGGTGGTGGTCGTCTTGCCATGGGTCCCCGCCACGGCCACGAGCGTCCCGCCGGCCACGGCCTCGCCCAGCGCCTCGGCGCGCCGGATGATGGGGAGGCCGGCGGCGCGCGCCGCCTCGAGCTCGGGGTGGTCCCGCCGCAGCGCCGAGGTGACGACCAGGGCACGCGCCTCGGCCACGTGCGCCGGGGCATGGCCCCCGTGCAGGGCGACGCCAAGGCGCCGCAGGTCGTCGGCTCCCTCGACGGCGGTATCGCACCCGCTCACCGCGATCCCGCGCCTAACGAACAGCTCGGCCAGGGCGCTCATGCCGGCGCCGGCGATGCCGACGAAGTGCACCGGCCGGGGATCGGTCGTGTCGAGGAGGCGCATCGTGTGCGGAATCTAGCGGGACACGAAAACACCGCTCAAGCCGAGCGCCCCGTGGCGTCCAGCAGCACCGAGAGGCGCTCGGCGATGCGCGCCGAGGCATCGGGACGCCCGCGTTGCGCCGCCGCCATCCCCCACCGCTCGCGCAGCGCCGCATCGCGGGCCACCTCGGCCACCACCGCCGCCAGGTGCGCCGGTGTCGCCTCGCGCTGCGCGATCCACCGCGCCGCCCCCGCCTCGGCCAGCGCACGGGCATTCGCCGTCTGGTGGTCGGCGGCGGCGGTCGGGAGCGGGACGAGGAACATCGGGATCCCCCAGGCGCACAGCTCGGCGGTGGTCATGGCGCCGGCGCGCGCGATCGCGAGGTCCGCGCACGCGTACGCCTCGGCGATCGGCGCCAGGTACGGGTGCACGACGACGTGCCGCCCGGCGCGAGCGGCGTGCCGCTGGAAATGATCGCGCCCCGTCCCCCAGATCACGCCCACCCCCGGCGGGAGCCCGTGCGCGATCCAGCCATCCACCAGCCCGTTCAGCGCCGCCGACCCCTGGCTCCCCCCGAACGCCAGCACCACGAAGCGCACCGAGGCGTCGAACCCCCAAACCGTACGTTGCATCTCCCGGTCCGGACGCACGGCCGGGGGAGGCTCGATCGGATTCCCGGTGTCGATGGCCCGCGCGCGCGCCGCCGGCGGCAGCCCGCCGGCGGCCTCGGGAAAGCCGAGATAGACTTCGCGCGCCCAGCGGGCGAAGAGCGCCACGGTCTTCCCCGGAAACGAGTTCTGCTCCTGCAGCACGTACGGGATGCGGTGTGCCGCGGCGAAGGCCAGGGCGCCGGAGGCCGCGTACCCCCCCGTCGCCACCACGAGCCGCGCCGGCGCGTCCTGTTCCAGTGCCGCGAGGCGGCGCCATCCCTGCACCAGCCCCGCCATCGTGCGCCAGTTGCGCCAGGGCGCCGAGCGATACACCGGGTGCAGGTCGAGCAGCGTGTGCGGGAACTCGGTGTCGGGAAGGATCACCCGCTCGATGCCGCGCGTCGCCCCGACGAAGTGCGGGCGCACGTCCGGGCGCAAGCGCACCAGGGCGCGGGCGATGGCCAGCGCCGGGTACAGGTGCCCTCCCGTCCCCCCTCCAGTGAAGAGTACCCGCACGCGCGCCCCTACCCCGGCGACGTCGCCGTCGCGCCGTAGACCCGCTCCCTCGTGCTCCCGATGTTCACCAGGATCCCGGTGAGGACGAAGCTGAGCAGGAGGTTCGAGCGGCCGAACGAGACGAACGGCAGGGTGAGCCCCGTCGTCGGCAGGAGCCCGATCACCACGCCGATGTGCAGGTAGGCCGTGATCGACGTCGTGCAGGTGAGCCCGATGGCGACCAACTGGAGAAAGCGGGAGCGGGCCTGGTGCGCGATGCGGAACCCCAGCCAGGTGTAGAGCCCGAACACGATCACGATGAACGTCATCCCGAGGAAGCCCAGCTCCTCGCCGATGTTGCTGGCGATGAAGTCATTGTACCCGAACGGGACCCAGCCGTACTGCTGCATCCCTTCCCCGAACCCCTTCCCCAGGAAGCCGCCCGAGCCGACCGCGATCAGCGATTGGCGCAGCTGGAAGTTGATGGCCTCCGGCGCGTCGCCCGACCCCATGAAGGAGAGGAGGCGCGACATGGCGTACTGCCGCTTCTCGACCTCGTGCCAGAGGAGCGGCGCGCCCATCATCCCCAGCAGGATGAAGTGCCCGATCCGCACCCCGGCGGCGAACAGGACGATTCCCATGAGGAGGGTGAACATCATCGCCACCGAGAGATCGGGCTGGAAGAAGGCGAGCAGGTCGAGCACGCCGACCACCATGAGGAACGGGAGCAACCCCTTGGTGAGGCGCCGCATCTGGTCCCCCTTCTTGAGCACCAGCATCGCCGTCCAGATCACCACCGCCAGCTTGCCCAGCTCCGACGGCTGCACCGACGCGCCGAAGACGAACCGCCTGGAGCCGTTGACGGACGGGGCGATCGACTTGGTGAACGGCAGGACGGTCAGGAGCATGAGGAAGAGCGTGACCGCCATGAGCGGCCATGCCAGCTTCTGGAAGCGGTCGGCATCGTACTTGGCGGCGAAGGCGAAGGCGACGATGCCCACGCCGACTCCCGCCAGCTGCCGGAACAAGTAGTACGTCGAGGCGTGGTCCGCCTGCATCGCCACGAACGCGCTCGCACTGTACAGGGTCGCGAGTCCGAAGGCGGTGAGCAACGCCGTCACCAGCACGAGCGCGCGCGCCTCGACGCTCATCGCCCACCGCTCGCGCACCTGCGTCGGATCGTGCATCACCCCTCGCCGCGGGCGGCCGCCGCAAAGGTGCGTCCCCGCTCCTCGTAGTTCCGGAACATGTCGAAGCTCGAGCAGGCCGGGGCGAGGAGCACCGTGTCACCGGGGCGCGCCAGCTCGCGCGCGCGCTGCACCACGGCGTCGAAGCCCCCGTCGACGCGCTGCACGGCCGCGCGCCCGGCCAGGTCGCCCTCGATGAGCGGCGCCGCCTCACCATACGCCAAGACGATCCGGCAGTGACGCGCAATGGCGCCGATCAGCGCGGTATACGGCTCGCCCTTGTGCCGCCCGCCGAGCAGCAGCACGGCCGGCCGGGTCATGCTCTCGATGGCCACGCGCGCCGACTCCACGTTGGTCGCCTTGGAATCGTCGATCCACAGGACACCGCCCACCTCGGCCACCGGCTCCAGTCGATGCGGGAGCGCCCGGAACGCCCGCAGCGCCGCGGCGAGCCGGGCACGATCGTCGAGGCTCTCGTGCGCGTCGTCGGTCGCCATCACGGCCAGCGCCGCCGCGAGGGCGTTCGCGACGTTGTGGTCGCCGAGGAGCGGGAGCTCGCGACGCAGCATGAGCGTCTCGTCGCGCACGATCAGCTGCTGCTTCCCCTTCCCCCCGAGGAACGCATCGCAGAGGCGGCCGGACGTGGCAAACCGGTGCTGGACGCCCGGATGACGCTTGACCATCGCCATCACGCCCTCGTCGTCGGCGTTGACCACCCACTGCGACGCCGGCGTCGCGTGCCGGAACAGGAGCTCCTTGTCGGCATAATACGCGTCGACGCTCGGGTAGCGATCGAGGTGGTCGGGGGCAAGGTTGGTCAGGACGCCGACCGCGGGCGCCATCGACGGCGTGTCGTGGAGCTGGAACGAGGACACCTCCAGTGCCACCCACGAGGGGGGCGTCGGCCGGAGGGCAAGCTCGCTGAGCGGCGTGCCGATGTTTCCCGCGGCCTCGGCCGCCACCCCAACGCTCCGCAGCAGGTGGGCGACGAGGGCGGTGACGGTCGACTTGCCGTTCGTCCCGGTGATGGCGACGTACCGGAGCCCCGGCATCGCGGCCAGCGCCAGCTCGACCTCGCTGATGATCGGCACGCCGGCCGTGCGGGCGGCCACCAGCGCCTCGGCATCCGGCGGGACGCCCGGGCTCGTGACGACGAGCGCGGCCCCGGCGACGCGCGCCAGGTCGTGCGCACCCGACTGGACGCTCGCCCCGATGGCCCGGAGCGACGCATCCGTCCCGGCCGGCGTTGTGCCGGCATCGGAGGCGTAGACCTGCGCGCCAAGCCGGCGCAGCAGCATCGTCGCCGAGACGCCGCTGCGTCCCAGTCCCACCACGGCGATCTCGCCGCGCGTCCAGTCGTAGGGTACGGTCATCACGAGGGGGGATACGGGTCAGCGCAACTTGAGGGTGGTGAGGGCGACGAAGGCGCACAGGATCCCGAGGATCCAGAAGCGCACCACGACCTGCGACTCCTTCCACCCCTTGAGCTCGAAGTGATGGTGCAACGGGGCGCGCAGGAAGACCCGATGCTCCCGCGCGTACTCGATGCCATGCCGCCGGCGACGCCACTTGAACACGCCGCGCTGGATGATCACGGAGAGCGTCTCGGCGACGAACACCCCGCCGACGAAGACGAGGAGGAACTCGCTCTTGAGCAGGATCGCGATCGCGCCGATGGCGCCGCCCAGCGCCAACGACCCCGTGTCGCCCATGAACACCTGGGCCGGGTGCGTGTTGTACCAGAGGAAGCCGATGCAGGCGCCGGCGAGCGCGAGGCAGAAGACCGTCAGCTCTCCCGCTCCACGCAGGTAGAAGAGCTGGAGGTACGCGCTGGCATCGACGCGCCCCATCACGTACGCGAAGAGGGCGAAGGTGACGATGGCGATCGCGGCCAGCCCCGCCGCCAGCCCGTCGAGTCCGTCGGTCAGGTTCACCGAGTTGCTCGTCCCCGTCAGGATGAACGTCGTGAAGGGGACGTACAGCCACGACAGCCCGACGGTCGCGGGGACGATGAGGACGTACTTCACGAACGGGAGCGTCGTCGAGGCGCCGGGGAGCGTCGACACCGGGAACTTCCAGAGGATGAAGCCGAAGATGAGGCCGATCGAGACCTGCCCCGCGAGCTTGTAGCGTTCGACCAACCCCTCGTTCTTCTTCCCTTCCCGCTTCTGCTTGAGCTTGAGGTAGTCGTCGAGGAAGCCGATCGCGCCCATCCAGACGGTCACCAGCAGCGCGAGGAGGACGTAGCGATTGTCGAGCCTCGTCCAGAGGAGCGTGGGGATGATCGAGCACGCCAGGATGATGAGCCCGCCCATCGTCGGCGTCGTCGCCTTCTGTTGGTGCGTCTCCGGCGTCCCCTCGCGAATCACCTGGCGCACGCGCATGGCGCGCAGCCGTCGGACGATTGCCGGGCCGATCAGGAACGAGAGGAGGAGCGCGGTGACCGCCGCCGCCGCCGCCCGCACCGAGATGTAGTTGATCAGCCGGAGCGGCGGGAAGTCGGCGACGAAGCGACTGAGGAGGAAGTGCAGCACGCGATGCCCTGGGGTCGGAAGGCGGGGAGCGGGGGTCAGTGAGCGTTGGCGGGCGCCGAGTCCGGCTCCGGAACGCCAGCGAACGCACGAAGGAACGGGACGAGGCGCTCGAGCCGGGTGCCGCGCGAGCCCTTCAGGAGGACGATGGCGTCGGGGGCGAGCCGTGGGGCCAGCAACGGCCAGAGCGCCTCGGCATCGGGAGCGACGATGACGCGCGGGTCGCCTGGCGCGAGCTTCTGGAGTGCCGCGACAAACTCCCCGATGCCGGCCACCACCGAGGCGCGCGAGGCCAGCGCCCGGGCCGCGATCTCCTCGTGGAGCGCCACGCCCTGGGGCCCGAGCTCCAGCATCGAGCCGAGCACGGCCACGCGCGGGCGCTCGCCCCCGATCGCGTCGAGCATGGCGAGCGCCTCGCGTGCCGACGCGGGATTCGCATTGTAGGCGTCGTTCAGCAGGCGCATGCTCCCCAGCGCCTCGAGCGCGCTCCGCATGCGGAGGGGGGGCATGGACTCGATCCCGCGGACGGCATCGGCGTCGGCGATGCCGCACGAGCGCGCCACCGCGATGGCCAGCATCGCGTTGCGCACGTTGTGGGCGCCAAGGAGCGGGACGCGGAGCGTCACGTCGCCCAACGTCGCCCACCCGTGCCCGTCCTCCGAGACCCCCCACGACGCGGGGTACACGTCGCCACGGTCGCATCCCGCCTCGACGACGCGTCCGGCGCGCGTCCGGGCCTCGCGCGCCACCTCCGGCTGGGCCGACGGCGTGATGGCGAGCGCCACGCCGTCGAACACCGAGCACTCCTCGCGCAGCACCCCCTCGATGTCGCCGAACCCTTCCAGGTGCTCCTCGCCGATCGAGGTGACGACGGCGATGTCGGGCTCGACGATCGCGCGGAGGGCGGCGACCTCGCCCGGGTGATTGGTCCCGATTTCCACCACCGCGATGTCGGCGTCGTCGGGAATGGCCAGGAGCGTCAGCGGTACGCCCACCTGGTTGTTGAGGTTCCCGCGGGTGGCATGCACCGACAGGACGCTCGACAGCGCGGCGGCCACCAGCTCCTTGGTGCTGGTCTTGCCGTTGGAGCCGGCGACGGCGACCACTGGCCCGCGCCACGCCCTGCGCCGGTAGCTGCCTAACGCGCCGAGCGCGCGCGTGGTGTCCCCGACGGTGAAGGCCGGGACCCCCAGGCCATGCACCTGGCGGGGCTCCGACACGACGAGGGCCACGGCGCCGCGCTGCACGGCCTCGGCGCAGAAGTCGTGGCCGTCGAAACGCTCGCCGATGAGCGCCACGAACACGTCGCCGGGTGCGACGATCCGCGTGTCGGTGACGACGCGCCCGAGGGCGATCCGCCCCTCCGGGCGTGCCCCGTCCAGTTCATCGGCCAGCGCCTGGGCCAGGCGATCCAGTGTCCAGAAATTCATGGCGTTCCGTCGGCGACCGACGTGGCGAGTTCGTGCACGATGCGCTTCTCGTCGAACGGATGCGAGGTCGTGCCGCGGATCTGGTACGTCTCGTGCCCCTTCCCCGCCAGGACGACCACGTCACCCGGGGCGGCGATGGCCAGGGCCCGGGCGATCGCGGCGCGGCGGTCCTCGAGGCGCTCGTGCGGACGCTGCATCCCGGCCTCGATCTCGTCGAGGATGCGTTCCGGATCTTCCGTGCGCGGGTTGTCGCTGGTGACGATCACGACATCCGCCAGCCGCTCGGCGATCGCTCCCATGATCGGGCGCTTCCCCCGGTCGCGGTCGCCCCCGCACCCGAAGACGACGATGAGCCGTCCGGTGGTGAACGGGCGCACCGCCGCGAGCGCGCGCTCCATCGCATCGGGCTTGTGCGCGTAGTCGCGCAGCACCGTCGGCCGGTCGAGGATCTTCTCCAGGCGCCCCGGGACCTGCGGGAGCGACGACAGGCGCGCCGCGACGCCGGCGGGCGACAGGCCGAGGGCCCATGCGGCGGCGGCCGCGCCCAACGCATTGGCGACGTTGAAGTCGCCGATGAGCGGGAGGGTGACCGGTGCCTCGCCCGCGGGGGTCACGAGGCGCCAGGCACTCCCGGCCGGTGTGTACGTCACGCCGGCCGCCCGGACGTCCGCGCGCGCGCTGGAGACGCCGTAGCGCACCACGCGTGGCGCGGGGGGGAGGCTGCGCCACGTGTCCACGTCGTCGTTGACGACCGCGATGCCGCCAGGCGCAATGTGCGACACCAGCCGGGCCTTGGCGGCGAGGTACGCCTCCATGCTGGGGTGGTAGTCGAGGTGATCGCGCGAGAGGTTGGTGAACACCGCCGCGTCGAACCGGACCCCCTCCACGCGCCGCTGGTCGAGCGCGTGCGAGGACACTTCCATGGCCACCCGCCGGATGCCGGCGTCGACCAGGAGGCGCAGCAGGCGCTGGAGCTCCACCGGCCCGGGGGTGGTGAGGCCGGCCCCGCCGGGGAGCGGCGCCCCCTCGCTCCCCACCAGGACCCCCAGCGTCCCGATCGAGGCCGCCGGGGTCCCGGGGGCATCGAGCAGGTGGCGCAGCATCGAGACGGTCGTCGTCTTGCCGCTCGTTCCCGTCACCCCAACGAACGACAGCGAGCGTCCGGGAAATCCATGGGCAGCGGCGGCGGCCACGGCCGCCGCCCGCCGTCCGTCGCGCACCACGATGCGCGGGAGCGTCGTGCGCCCCGGATCCTCCACGATCGCGGCGGCCGCCCCTCCCCCCTCGGCCGCGGCGAGGAAGTCGTGCCCATCGTGCACGCTCCCGCGCACGGCGATGAACAGGGCGCCAGGGGCGACGTGGCGGGAATCATCGGTGACGGACCGCGCCGTGAGCGGCAGCGTGCCGAGGGTTTCGACCAGGACCCCGGCATCGCGGAGCGCGTCGACGATGGCCGCGAGGGATGCGAGCGACGTCACGGCCGCCCCAGCCGCACCAGGGAGCCGGTGCGCACCGCCGCGCCGGCCACCGGCGACGTGCCCCCGCGTCCCCCCGCCGTCAGCTGCACGCGGAAGCCGGCCCGGTGCAGCTCCCGCACCGCCACCCGGAGCGGCAGCCCGCGGACGTCGGGGACGGAGACGACCCGCGACGGCGGCACCTGCTCGCGGAGCGGGTGCGAGATGTCGAAGCGCGCCGGGGCTCGGGGCCCCGGCTCGGGCACCGTGTCGACGAGCGGGACCGACGCCGTCCACGGGGCGGCGTCCGCTCCGCGCGCGCCGGCGCCCGCGACGGCGCCATCGGCCACCTCCCGGTCGGGGAGGACGTCGAGGGCCGCCGGCGCCGCTTCCGCGGCCGGGGGGATGTACGAGACGCGCTGCGGCGGAAGGTTGGCCCAGTCCAGCGAGGCATCGCGCGCCGCGAGGGCGGCCGTGATCACCGCCTTGCTGACGGGCGCCGCCGTCTTGCCGCCGTAGTACGTGCCGCGCGGGTTGTCGAACTTCACCAGGACGACATACTGCGGCTTGCGCGCGGGAAAGAGCCCCACGAAGGATGAATTGTACGCCAGGGTCCCGCCGCGCCCGTACCGACCGCCCACCACGCGGCGCGCCGTCCCGCTCTTCCCCGCCAGGTCGAAGGTGGCGAGCCCGGCGTCCTGCGCCGTCCCGCTGTCGACGACGCTCTCCAGCATCGCCATCACGGCCCGCGTCGTCTCCTCGCGGAAGACGCGCCGCACGGGACGCGGCGCGTGCCGGTACACCACCGTTCCCGCGGCGTCGCGGATCTCCTTCACCAGCGCCGGCGCCATCAACTCCCCGCCGTTGGCGATGGCGCCGTATGCAAGCGCCAGTTGGAGTGCCGTCACGCTGAGCTCATAGCCGATGGCGAGCGAGTGATGCGACTGCCGGGACCAGCGCCGCGGCTCGTACAGCACCCCCGCCGCTTCCGACGGATAGGAGACGCCGGTCGGTGTCCCGAATCCCAGGTCGCGGTACAGCATGAAGAGCTCGGCGTCGCTCACCCGTTCGCTCAGCCGCGCGATCCCGACGTTCGACGAATACCGGATGACGTCGGCGACGGTCATCGCCTGGGCCTTGTGGACGTCGGTGATGCGGCGCCCGAACGCCTGGTACACGCCGTTGTAGGTCTGGATCATCTCGTCGGGTGTCGCCCTTCCCGCTTCCAGGAGGCGGGCGACGAGGAACGGCTTGAGCGTCGACCCCGGTTCGAACGGCTCGACGATGGTCGACGGAGTGGTTCCCGGGACGCCGCGCCGGTGGCTCGTCAGGCACCGGATCTCTCCCGTGTGCGGGTCGAGGATGACGATGTCCCCGCCGTCGGCATTGAGACGCCGCGTGGCGTCGGCCAGCGCCTGGTCGCAGATGTCCTGCAGCACCTGGTTCACCGTCAGCCGCACCGTATGGCCGGGTTGCGGCGGCTCGGTCAGCGTCTGCGGCGCCCCGAATCGCCGCCCGCTGGGCGACTTCATGGTCCGGGCGCGCCCGGGTTCGCCGCGCAGCAGCGAATCCAGGAACAGCTCGAGCCCCTCGATCGCGGCCCCGTCGGGATTCACGCGCCCGAGCAGTTCGCGCGTCCCCTCGGACTGCACGTAGACGCGCTCCCCCGCGGGCGCCGAACGCACCCCCGGCATCTTGAGGAGGGCGGCGACGTCGGAGGGCTGGAAGCGCTCGCGCAGGTCGTACCACTTGCGCCGGCGGTCGAGGACGGGGCGCGCGCGGAGCGGCGGGACCCCGACCTTGAGCAGCATCCGGTACAGGCCTCGCCGATCCTTCATGTTGTCGAGGTCGAAGCTCAGGCGCACCAGTTCGCGGCTCCGCGCCAGCGTGGTGCCGGTGGCGTCCTCGATCTCGCCGCGCGGTGCCGGGAGCGACGCCTCGGCCGTGTGCTGGCGGGCCGCCCGTTGCTCCCACCGCTGGTGCTGGAGGAGTTGCACCTGCCCGGCCCGGGCCACGAGGGCGATGGAGAACGCGACCAGGACGCCGTGGACGATGGTGAGGCGCGAGGGGATCCGCATGCGTCAGTCCTTCGCGCGCGGCGCCGGCATCGGGAGCCGGATGGTCTGGGAATCGCTCGCCTGCCGCATCCCGAGACGGGCCTGGACGACGGGCCCGAGACGCCCGATGCTCATGGCGCTCCGGATGTCGGTGATGAGCTTCGCGCGCTCCGCCTCGAGTTCCTTCACCTGGCCCTCGAGCTGCCGCATCGCGACGGCGCGCGCGTAGCCGACCGTGCGGCGCCACACGACGCCGGTCATCACGACGACGAAGACGGCGAGCCCGATCGCCACCTGCACGCGGCCGCGCCGCGCTACGCGGCGCTTCGCCATGCCCGCAGCCGCGCGCTCCGCGCGCGAGGGTTCACCGCCACTTCATCGTCGGCCGCCGTCACCGCCCGGCGCGTGACCAGCGTGCCTAACGCCACGCCCCGGCACGTGCAGACCGGCTGCCGCGGCGGGCAGGTGCACGCCGTGCTCCACTCGCGAAAGGCGTGCTTGACCAGGCGGTCCTCGCCCGAGTGATAGGCGATGACGGCGAGGGTCCCGCCCGGGTTGAGGTGGGCGCGCAGGGCCGGCAGGGCGCGCTCGAGCCCCGAGAGCTCGTGGTTGACCGCGATGCGCACCGCCTGGAACAGCCGCGCGAAGTCGGCCGGCCCGGTCGTGGGACCCAGCGCCCCGCGGATCGCCCCGACCAGGTCATCGCTCGTGACGAAGGGGCGCGTCTCGCGGCGCCGCCCCACCTCGCGCGCCAGGCGCGGGGCGCGGCGCTCGTCCCCGTACTCGCGGAAGACCCACGCCAGCTCGCTCTCCGGCGCCGTGTTCAGGAACTCGCCGGCCGTCATCGTGGCATCCTCGCCCATGCGCATGTCGAGGATCGCCCCCGGGCGGAAGGTGAAGCCGCGACGCTCATCGTCCAGCTGGTGCGACGAGACCCCGAGATCGAGCAGGATCCCGTCGAAGCGCGCCGCCGCCAGCTCGGGGATCGCCTCCAGGTCGGCATAGTTCCCCTGGAACACGGCGAGCCGACCGTCGGCGATGTACGGCGCCAGTCGCTGGTGCGCCTCTCGGACGGCTTCCGGATCGCGATCGATGCCGGTCACCCGCGTGCCACGCTCGAGCAGCGCCAGCGCATGGCCGCCACCGCCCAGCGTGCCATCGAGGACGTGCCGTGCGTCGCCTAACAACTCAGCAACCTCGCGCGCGAGAACCGGCGCATGGTAGGCGCTTTCCCAGGACATGCGGCCAGTGGATGGACGCGTCATACTAGCCGCGCCCTGAACGATGCGTCAAGTACATACGCCTAACACGGTTATGCACATCCCGTACATTGCCCCGCATCACGTCGCGCGAGGGGATCGACGGGCGCGAAAGACTACGCGGCCGGATGCGAAAAGCCCGCCACCGCATGCCGGTGGCGGGCTTCTCCTCGTGCGGCACGGCGAAGCGTCCTACTTGCAGTAGGCCTTCTCCATCTGCCCCTGATACTGCGCCAACTGCATCATCCCCTCGAGCAGCGTCTTGGCCTGGTCGGGGAAGGCGGCGGCCCCCTTCGGGAGGTTGATCTGCGCCTCGGTGAGGTACGCCCCGACCTCCTTCGTCTTGGCGCAGCTCTTCTCCGAGTTGGCCTCCTGCAGGAGGTTCTGCGCGAGGAGCAGGTTGAAGACGCCCTTCAGGAAGGAGGTCTGCGGCGTCGGGCTCGCCTTCTCGGCGAAGTCGAGGACCGCGAGCCCCTTCCTGGCTTCGTCGGCATTCTTCGACGTCGCATAGGACTGGCGAATGCGGTTGGCCACCGTGTTCGCCATCCCGGCCACCGTCGCCTTGTCGTCACCGGCGGCGAGCGCCGCCTCGAGGGCCGGCACCACGCTGTCGAGCTGGTTCATCTCCACGAACGTCTGGGCCACCAGCATGTTGGCCCCCTCGGCCTTCGGGTCGAGGGCGAGCGCCTTGCGCAGCGCGACCAGCGCCTGCGGCCCCTGCCCCGCCTGGCGGGCCAACTGCCCCTGCAGCATCCACAGGGCCACGTTGTTCGGGAACTTCGCCGTCCCGCGCGCGGCGGCCTCGGCGGCCTTGACGGTGTCGCCCGACAGCAGGTAGGCCGATGCGATGCGCGTGAAGAAGCTCGTGTCGGCCGCCGCGGTGTCCGCCCTGGCCATCTCCTCACCGATCGCCACCGCCTGCTGGTACTCGCGCAGCGCCAGGTAGATGCGCCACTGCAGGCGGATGAGCGACGGGTCGCCCGGGTTCTGCTTGACCGCCTCGTCGATGATCGGGCGCGCGACCTCCGGCTTGCCGCTGGCCGCGATGATGTTCACGACCGACTCGGTGAGGCGGGCGTTGGTGGGGTCGAGCGCGAGGAGCGTGGTGAGCGCCCGGATCTGCTGCTCATCCATCTTCTTCTCACCGTACGCGTCGGCGACGAGCGCCAGGGCGCGACGGTTCTGCGGGTGCAGGCGCAGCACGTCCTCGGAGTACTTGATGATCGAGTCGGCGCCCCACTTCTGGGAGTTCGCGATCTCGAGGAGGCAGACGCGCGACATCACCGAGTTCGGGTAGTCCTTGATGCCCTTGTTCGCGTCGGCGATGGCATCGGCGTATTTGCTCTGGCGCGCGTTGAGCGTGCACTTCTTGATGTCGTCCAGCGGCTTGCGCGCATCCTCGATGGCCTTCGACACCCCCTTGGCGATGTCGCCCATCTTCGGCGCCGTCACCTTGGGGAGCGGCTGCACCATGCCGTCCCCGCGGACCAGCAGGAGGAAGCCATCGAACTCGTACCCGGCGTCGCTCTTCGTGACCGTCCCCTCCACGTACTCCTCGGCGCGGATGAGGTTCGCGAGCTGCTTGGCGTCGTTCGCGTTGAGCGGCTCCGTCTTGGAGTAGCCGGACTGCTCGAGCGCGTTGTCGATGTCGCTCTTGGGGATGATCCAGAGCGTGCGCATCATGAAGTCGCCCCCCATGCGCTCACGGAGCTGGTCGGCCACCTGGGCGCCGAGGCTGCGTTCGTTGCTCCGCAGTACCGGGACCATGAAGCGGGGGCCAGGCGTCTGGCCACGCTGCAACGTCTGCTGCTGGGCGCCGAGCTCCGACACGGAGCCCTGCAGTGCAAGCCCAACGAGGAATGCCGCAACGAGGCGACCGGGGCGCTGCCGAGCCTTCACGTTCATGTCCTCCAACGGGTTGTTCATTGCATACACCTCCCCGAAAACCGGGGTCCGCGAAACCTGCTCGAATGGGCGAAGAGGGACTCGAACCCCCGACATCCTGCGTGTAAGGCAGGCGCTCTGACCAACTGAGCTATTCGCCCGCCGACGGCGTGCTGTGGGTCTGCGCTACTTGAGGATCGCGATCGGCACCAGGACGCAATAGCCGATCACGAGGAGGATCGGCGCGATCGTCTCGCCACCACGCCAAAGGTCCGCGAATCCGGCGAGGATCGTGGCGAGCGCGAGTCCCCAAAACAAAAGTGGCCGCGAGCGCGGCGACGGGCTGGGTTGTGCCATATGTGCGGAAGGATACGGATGCTCGACGGGGAGTGTCAAGCGAATATCTCTGCGGCGCTTACGCTTAATCATCCCGCAATGTTGGCTCCTCTCGCTCGCCGCCAGGGGCTGCATCAGGGGGCGCGTCGGGGGGCGCGTCGAGCGAGGACGGGGTTCCGTCCCCCCCGGGGACGTCCTGCCGCAGGAGCAGGTCGATCGTGCTCGCCCGCTCGCGCCGCTCGGCCTCGGCGTCGGCCGCCCGCATCGCCGCGAGGCGAGCCTTGTCGCGCCGCCGCCGGATTACATAGAAGGGGCCCGCCACGAAGACGATCAGCAGCGCGGCGATCGTGACGTCGGCGAAGAGGGCGAGTGCCCCGTAGCGCCGGCGCGTCCGGTCGCGAAAGCGCCGCTCGAACTCGCCCTGCGTGAGCCCGTACGCCCGGCGGAGCGCCCGTTCGAAGTCGCCCTCCTCGCGCCAGTACCCCAGCAGGAGCGTCAGCCCGCGCTGCGGGTCCAGCTCCGCCAGCTCGGCCACCGCGCGGAAGGCGAAGGCGTACGACGCGTCGGCCCTCGACGCGCCGGCGTAGAACCCCGAATCGAGGGCCGCCAGCGAGGGGACCCCACGCACGGCGAGGGCCAGGTTGGTCGCGATCACCTGCTCGCGGTCCCACTCACCCGCCGCGTAGCTCGCGTACCCCTCGTCGAACCAGCGCGGCGGGAGGTCGCCCAGGTATTCGTGGAGCGCCAGGTGGGCCAGCTCGTGCCGGAGGACGTGCATGGGGTCCCCGGCCTGCGACGAGGCACGCCGCCCCTGCATCAGGATCCGCCCCTCCTCCGGGATGGCGAACGCCGCCCCCCACTCCGGTGCCCCATCGCCCGCCCAGGCGCGGAAGGTCGCCGCATCGGGGGCCACCTGGATCACCAGCGGGGCGCGCGGCCGGGGGAGCCCGGGAAAGGTGTCGCCGCGGACCGAGGCGGCGAGGATGGATCGGGCGAGCGTCTCATCGCCCCGGCTCGCCTCGACGGTGAATCGCCCGCCCTGCAGGCGGAGCGGCTGGCCCTGTGCCGTGGCGGCGCTGGCGGGGACGAGGGCCGCGGCTACGACGAGCGCGGCGGCGAACCTCCACCTTCTACCTCGCTCAGCAATTCGGCGCAGCGCTTCCCCCATGGACTGAACTTGTTGGCGCGCGCACCGTCGCGCCACGCGGCCATCGCACCCTCGCGGTCACCCGCAAAGTACATGGCGCGCCCCAGCTCGTAGTACGCCTCGATCAGGTTGGGACCCAGCGCGAGCGCCTTCTTCAGGAAGTTCTGTGCGTCCTCGTACATCTCCCGCTCCAGGTACAGGAGCCCGAGGTAGTAGTGGGCGTAGAGCGTCGCCTTGCGGTCGTTGTCGAGCCGGATCGCCTTCGAGAGGTGCTCGATGGCCTCGCCGAAGATCTGCTTCTTGAGGCAGATGTAGCCGACATTGATGCGCGCGAGCGAGTTCTGCGGCTCGCGCATCAGGACCTTCTGGAAATTCAGCAGCGCGTCGTCGTACTTGGCCTGGAGCATCTGCGCCCACCCCAGGAGCGATATTCCCTGCGGGTCGTTCGGCGAGAGCTCCAGCGCGCGGAGCAACGCCTGCTCGGCGCCCGCGTGGTCCCCGAGCGAGAGGAGGCTCCACCCCTTCTCGAGGAACGTGGACGCATTGAGGTGGTCGGCGCGAGTCGGCGGCGCGGCGTGGGGCGCGTCGGGAGCGGTGGTGGCGGCCGAGGGTGCGTGGACCACGGAAGCGGGTGCGGGCGACGCATCGAGGGCGTCGAGCGATTTCCACTGCTGCACGAGCCCCTTCACGTCGTCCTTGAGCGCAGCCAGGTCGGTCAGCTCACACTCGATCGCCCTGTAGAGGGCGATGATGTCCGCCTTGAGCGCCTCGCGGCGCTCCGCCGCGTCCGGCGCACCCAGCGACGAGCGCAGCTCGTCGAACTGCTCGCGCAAGGGGCCGGCGGTCGCGAGGGAGGAG
Organism: Gemmatimonadetes bacterium SCN 70-22; assembly: GCA_001724275.1. Taxonomy (NCBI): domain Bacteria; kingdom Pseudomonadati; phylum Gemmatimonadota; species Gemmatimonadetes bacterium SCN 70-22. Next base: position 7,744 of record MEDZ01000023.1, on the reverse strand, counting down.
GGCGCCTCAGGCATCGGGCGCACGACCGTCCGCCGCCTCGACCGCGGGTGCATCGATGCAGTCGTGAAGCGACGCCTGCTCCTCATCCGAGAGGAGGCGCATGGGGTCGAGGACTACCACCATCGCCTCGCCCTGCCGCACCATGCCGCGCAGGAAGGCAGCGGACGGGCCGCTGGCCAGGCGCGGCGGGGGGGCTAGCTCCCCGGGGGCGATGGTCCGCACGTCGACGACCCGGTCGACGGCCGCCGCGATCGCGTCGTCGCCCCACGTGAAGACGAGGAGACGCCCACCGGCGCCCCCGGATCGCTCCGCGAGGCCGAAGCGCCGGCGCAAGTCCACCACCGGCACGACGCGCCCCTGGTACGCGATCACCCCTTCCATCCACGACGGCATGCCGGGAATCGCATGCACCCCTTCGTGGCGGAGGACCCGCTCCACGCACGCGATGTCGGCGGCATACGAGGCGTTCCCCACTCCGAACGTCACGAGCCGCAGCACCTGCTCGTTCGTGTTCATGCGCTCCCTCCGGTTGGGCGCTGCTGGCAGGCGCTGACGATGGCGCGTGCGTCGAGGATCGACGTCAGCGACGCGCCGTCCCAGACGACGCCGAGGAGGAGGTCGTCCGAGGCCTCGAACGGCGGCGGCCTCACGCCCCCGAGGTCGAGGGCCACGACGTCGTCCACGTCGTCCACGAGGAGCGCCATGCGGCGAGACGCGCCGCGCAACACCAGCACCTGCCCTCCCTGCGACGCACCGGCGCCGAGCAGGCGCCCCGCATCGAAGACGGGAATGGTCACCCCCGACAGGCGCAAGAGCCCGGCGAGGATCGACGTCTCGTGTGCCGCGACGCGATCGATCGGCGGCGCGTCGAGCGCCTCGTCGAGCGCCCGCACGTCGAAGGCATATCGCTCCGCGCCCACCCGGAAGGCGAGCAGCTCGGCCATCCCGCTGCGCGCGCGGACGCGATCGCGGAACCGCACCAGGGATGGCGCGACGCCGGCGCCATCGGAGGCGGCGTCCGTCGCACGGTCGCTGGGAGGGGGTAGGGTGGCAGGCATGGTCACCAACTAGACCGCTCTGGCGTTCGACTCGTCACGGACCGCGCGGCAGCTGGCGGACTCCGTGGCACCGGCGGTTCCGGCGCACCGGCGGTTCCGGCGCACCCTCATGCGTCGCTCATCTCGCACCCCCGCGAGCGGAGGGCGCGGCTGATGGCCGCCGCCAGCCCGGAGAGGGACGCGACCTCGTGGGCGGCGGCCAGCGCGGCTTGGGGCATCCCGAAGACGATGGAGGTCGATTCGTCCTGCACGACGACGATGCCCCCCGCGTCGCGCACGCGTCGCGCCCCCGCCGCGCCATCATGCCCCATCCCGGTGAGGACGACGGCCACGCTCCGGGCGGCGAAGACGTCGGCCGCACTGGCGAACAGGAGATCGGCGGCCGGGGCCACGCCGTGCACCGGGAAGCCGGACCGCACGCGGAGGCGCGGGGCCGACGGCGGTCCCTCGATCGTCGTGTGGCGCCCCCCCGGCGCGACATAGATGCACCCGCCCACCAGCGCCTCCTCGTCTCGCGCTTCGCGAACCGGCATCGCCGCGAGGGTGTCGAGACGGCGGGCGAGGCTCTCGGTGAAGCCGGAGGGCATGTGCTGCGCCACCACGACGGCCGCCCGGATGGGGGGGAGCGAGGGGATGATCTCGGCAAGCGCGCGCGGCCCGCCGGTGGAGGCCGCCACCACCACGACGTGCGTCGCCCCCTTCCCCTCCCCAGCGGCGGGGGGGCGGGGCGGCGCCCCGCGCGCGCGTGCCAGCACGGGGACCGAACGGTAGCGCGCGAGCATCGCGGTGCGCAGCGCCCCCAGCAGCCGTTCGCGCAGCGTCGCCAGGTCGAGGGAGTCCCCCTGCGAGGGCTTGCGGACGAAGTCGACGGCGCCGAGTTCGAGCGCGCGCATCGTCGTGTCCCCCCCGTCGTCCAGGGCCGACAGCATCACGACCGGGCAGGGCGCCTCGCTCATCAGGTAGCCTAACGCCGACAGCCCGTCCAGTCCGGGCATCCGCACGTCCAGGGTCACGATGTCCGGCGCGAGGGCGTGCACCTGGCCGATCGCCTCGTGCCCATCGCCGGCCTCCCCGACCACCTGGAAGTCGGGGGCCCCGGCGATCACGTCACGCACGACGCGCCGGATGAACGGCGAGTCGTCCACGACCAGCACGCGGTACGGACTACAGGATGCGTTCGGCATGGCGGATCGACGTCACGCGCACCACGCCCGTGGCCACGTCGAGGAAGACGCTGCGTCCATGGTTCCCGCCGACCTCCTCGCCGATGATCGGCACGCCCACGGCGGCGAGCGCGCGCCGCGTCGCCTGCACGTTGCGCTCGCCCATGTTGACCCCGGCGCCGTTGAGGATGCCGGTGAACATGCTCGCGCCGCCCACCAGCCGGGCGTCGGGCGCCTCGACGGCCCCGATCGCGCGCATCTCGTCCAGCAGGTAGGAGACGGCGGTGCTCGCGTACTTGGCCGGCCCCCCGCGCGCGCGCGAGAGGGCCTCGTTGGGCAGCAGGATGTGGGCGACGGCCCCGACGCGGGCCGCGCGATCGTAGAGGATCAGCGCCACGCACGAGCCGAGCCCGATGCACGACAGGACGCCGTGGTCACGGCGCACGGCCGCCTGCCCCACGTTGACGTGGAGTTCGAGCGGGGAAGGCGAGATGTCGCTCATCGTCAGGCGAGCCGCCGCGCCGTATCGATGTTGTTCCGCGCCATCGGGTTGTCGGGAGCGAGGGCGAGCGATCGTTCCCAGCACTTCAGCGCCTCGTCGCGCTCCCGTCGCCGGAACCGGATGTTGCCCAGCTTGAGCCAGACGTCGCCGCCGAGGTCGGGCGCCACGCGCACCGCGCGCTGGTAGCACTCCAGGGCTTCGTCGTAGCGGCCGGCGCGGTAGTGCAGGTCGCCCGCATTCTTGTGCAGCTGCGGGAGCGTCGGGTCCTCGAGCTGCCCGCGCTCCACGATGGCGGCCGCCTCGGCGTAGCGCCCGCGGCGCTCGAGCGCGGCGGCGAGGTTGTTGAGCAGGACCGCCGAATGCGGATGCACGGTGACCCCTTCGCTGAGGAGGGCGACGGCCCGATCGATGTCGCCGAGGATGGCGGCCACGAGTCCGGCGTAGTGGAACCAGGCGGCCGGGCGCCCCCGCGTCCCGGCCAGCCCTGCCGCTTGGCGCAGCGCCGCATCGGCCCCGGCCACGTCGTGCCGCCGCAGCGCCAGGACCGCCACCGCCAGCTGCACGGCGGGATCCTGCGGGAGGAGCTGCTCGGCGCGCGCGAGCGCCTGCCGGGCCTCGTCGAGGCGCCCGGACCGCGCGAGCGCATGCGCGAGGTTCAGGAACGTGGCACCGCGGGGCGGCCCGGGGCGCGCGGCAGCGGCGCGCAGCGTGCGTACCGCCTCGTCGAGGTGCCCCTGCCGCAGGGCGAGCAGCCCCAGGAGGAACTCCCCGTGCTCGTCACCGGGACTGAGCTCGGTGACACGGCGGAACTCGCGCACCGCCTCGTCGAGCATCCCGGTCTTGTAGAACGCGACCCCCAGGTTGCGGTGCTCGGCCACCCGCGCCTCGTTGCTGACCTGCGCGGGGGCGCGCGTCCGTCCCACCCGGTGCACGAATCCGGCGGTGATGAGGCCGAAGATCGCCTTGCCCACCTCGAATTCGCCCAGCCCCGACTCGTCGACCATCGCGCTCACGTCGCGGCGCCCGTCGAGCAGCGGCACGAGCAGCTCCTGCTCCGGGGTGAGGACCACCTCGCTCCCGCCCAGGTGCTCGCGGTCGAGGGCGAAGATCAGGTCGAAGGTGGGGATCTTCTTCTCGATCAGGCTCCACTCGTCCACCCGGCGTGCCCCCTCCAGCAGGAGCGACTCCGGGTTGATCGAGACCACGATGTCCTGCGCGTCGGGGCGCACGTCGGCCTCGAACGAGAACGTCCCCTGCGTCCAGGTGAAGAGGAAGTAGACCGCCTCCTCGATCTGGTGCTTGATGTACTGATGCAGCTCCTCGCGCGCGAGCATGTGCTCGGCGATGAGGATCTCGCCCAGCTTGCGCTCGGGCGCGCGTCCCTGGAGGGCGATGGCCGCCTCGAGCTGCGCCGGGGAGATGAGCCCGTTCTTGACCAGCAGGTCGCCCAGCCGGTCGCGCCGGTTCACGATCGAGGCGAAGCTGATGCGCCCCTGGTCGAAGTAGATGTTGCCGAACGAGTGCTTGTGCGTGACGCTCAGGCAGCCGCTCTTCTTCCCCATGGCCAGCAGCTGCAGGACGTCGGGGAGCGAGGCCTCGCGCAGGGAGCCGCGGATCGCCATCAGCGGAGCTCCTCCACGACCAGCCCCTCGGTCCCCGGCCACTCGGCCACGATCTTCTCGGCGTCGAAGAAGAAGGAGTCGAGCGGCGGGGGCGGCTGGGTCAGGGGGGCGAGGCCGGCCTCGTGCGCGTCGGCGGCCAGCGCCGGGTCGGGCGCGAGCGCCTCGTCGAGCATGGCGTCGATGGTGGGTGCCGCCGCTTCGTCGCCTTCGGGGACCGGGGTCCCCCGCCCCCAGCGATCCACCCCGTCGACGACCCCCAGCTCCGCGACCAACCCGCCCTCGAAGCGCGAGCGCAACCGCGGCTGCAACGCGCCCAGCGCGCCGAGCGGCCGATCGAGCGTGAGCACCACCTGCTTCCCCGCCTGCTGCAACACGTTGAAGAGGTGGAAGAACTCGTCCTGCGTCCGCTCCTTGCCGTCGAAGGCGTGGATGTCGTCGACGATGAGGACATCGGTGCCGCGGTAGCGCGCGCGCCAGCGCTCGACCGTCCCCTGCTGCAGCGCGTCGATCAACCCGTCCACGAAGTCGGCGCCGCTGAGGCACGCGACCCGCAGCCCCTCCCCCTCGCGGAGGCGCAGCGCATTCCCGATGGCGTGCGCGAGGTGCGTCTTGCCCGACCCGGAAGGGCCGTGGATCACGAGCGGGTTGTACCGGCTGCCGGGCGCCTCGGTGACCAGCGTCGCCGCCTGGATGGCCATGCGATTGCGCGAGGTGCGCACCAGGTCCTGCAGGCGATATCCCTTGCGCGGGGCCGGGAGCGGCTCGTGCGTCGCCAGGGCGCGTGCGACGAAGTCCTCGGCCTCGGCCAGGCGGGCCGGGTCGCGGAAGAGCGCGAGCCCGGCATGGCGCGGGTCGAGGCGAATGGCCTCCGACTCGAGGGCGCGCAAGCGCTCCACGTCGGTGGCGAACGCCCCTTCCAGCGCCTCGACGTCGGGGGGCGTGGCGCGCGCCAGCTCGCGCTCCAGCCGGTCGGTGCGGAACCCCTCGCCCGACCAGCGCGCGATGCGCTCGCCCAGGCGCACGCGCCACGTCTCGACCGACGCGGCCACGGTGGTGGCCAGGTCGCTGACGAAGTGCTCGAACTCGTCGGCCGGCGGCGGCTCGGCGCCGCGCACCTTGCCCAGCACCTGCCACACGTCGCTCACGCCCACCGGGGAATCGAGGAGCGACTGGTGCGCCATCAGCCGGTTGAGCGCGCCTTGCAGCTCACGGACATTGCCTGCCGGGCTGCGAGCCAGCTCCTCGAGCACGCCGGGCGCGAAGCGCACCTCGCCCTCGGCGCACTTGTTCCGGAGGATCGCGACGCGGGTCTCGTAATCGGGCGGGCCGACGTCGACGATCAGGCCGCCGGCCAGGCGCGAGACCAGGCGCTCGTCCACGTCGGCGATCTCGGTCGGGGCGCGGTCGCACGTCATCACGATCTGGCGCCCGCTCCCCTGCAGGGCATTGAAGACCCGCAGGATCTCGCTCTGCGTCTCCACCCGGCCCGTGAGGAACTGGACGTCGTCGAGCAGCAGGAGCCCGACCCCCGAATACCGCCGCTTGAAGGTGTCGGCGCGCCCCGTCCCGATCGCCTGGTGGAGCTGCGCCACGAAGTCGTCGAGCGTCAGGTACTCCACGACGAGCTCGGGATGCAGCTGACGGGCATGGTACCCGACGGCGCCGAGCAGGTGCGTCTTGCCGAGCCCGGACGAACTGTAGATGAAGAGCGGGTTGTAGGCGGCTCCCGGGGCCTCGGCCACGGCGCGCGCCGCCGTCGCCGCGAGGCGATTGGCGGCGCCGACCACGAAGTTGTCGAACCGAAAGCGTCCGTCGAGCACGTCCTATCTCCCAGCGCCCGCGCCGGCGCCCGCGCCCAGCCGGCGGAGCACGAGCTCCGACGCCTTGCGCAGCGTTTCGAAGACTCCCTTTCCCACCAGGGCATCGGCGGCGAAGCTCGGAACCCCGCGAAAGTTGAGGGCGTCATCGAGCTCGTCCGCCGGATACACGAGTTCCCGCGGCAGGTCCTGCTTGTTGTACTGGAGGACGAGTGGGAGCCCGCGCGCGTCAACGCCCTGCTCCGCCAGCACCTCGTGCAGGTCGCGGAGGCTCTCCAGGTTCTCGTCCAGCTGGCGTCGCTGCGAGTCGGCCACGAAGACGACGCCGTCGGCGCCCGACAGCACGAGCTTGCGCGTGCTGCGGTAGTAGATCTGCCCGGGGACCGTGTAGAGCTGGAACCGCGTCTGGAATCCGGCGATCGATCCCAGGTCGAGGGGGAGGAAGTCGAAGAACAGGGTGCGCTCGTTCTGGGTCGCCAGCGACACCATCGCCCCGCGCCGGGCGTCGGGGACGCGGTCGTAGACGTAGTGCAGGTTGGTCGTCTTCCCCGACCGCCCCGGGCCGTAGTAGACGATCTTGCAGGTGATCTCGCGCGAGGCGTAGTTGATGATCGGCATCGGTTCCGTGCTGGTGACGGGGCCCCCGTCAGGCCAGCTCCTCCAGGGCGCGCTGAAGCGACACGCGCAACAATCCCGAGTTGGTCTCGCGCTCGGCGAGAACGACGAGCAACAGCGTCCCCCGCGCCGCGGCCGCCAGGCGGCCGGCGAACGCCTCGAGCGACACGAGTTTCACCGCTCCCGCGCCGGAGCTCTCCGCCACCGCGTGCGCGCGCCGATAGAGCGCCGCCGCGAAGGCGGCCAGCGCGTCGGGATCCACGTCGACGTGCACGCTCGCCTCGATCGGGATGGCGTCGTCGAGCGAGGTGAGCAGGACACCCCGCACCCCGCGCAAGCGGGCGAGACTCGCCACCGAGGGCGCGAGCGGGCGCGTGCTCACAGCGACTCCAGCCATGCGGCCGCCTGGCGTTGCGCCCGGTCGAGGAGGCGCCGCGGGACCCCTGCCGGCGTGCGGGCGTCGGTCACGACGAGGGTCACGGTCTCCCCTCCCCCCGGCGCCAGCGCCAGGGTCGCCCCCTCGCACTCCACCTGCACGCGCTCCCACTCCCCGAGGTGCAGCTGGCGAAGGGCTCGCGCCGCGTCGCCGGACAGCGCCGCGAGCTCCGCCGCCAGCTCCTCCGACCGGTCGCGCCCGAACGCGTCGCGGGCCTCCCCGGCGAGCACGAGGCCGTCGGCGTCCGCGAGCAGCGCCACCAGCGCCCCCCCCTGCTCCAGCCCCGCGAAGACGGCGGGGAGCGCGCGCGGCCCGACGACCGGGGCGGCGGCCGCTTGGGCGGCGGCGGCTTGGGCGGGGGCGGCTTGGGTGGCGGCGGCTTGGGCGGCGGCCGCTTGGGCGGCGGCCGCTTGGGCGGCGGCCGCTTGGGCGGCGGCGGCGGTATCGAGCGTCGTCACGTCGAGGGCGCCCGGACGTGCCCCGTCGGGCCGCGCCGGGGACGCGGCGGTGACGGCGTCGGGGGCGGGGGGC
>MEDZ01000022.1 GCA_001724275.1 Gemmatimonadetes bacterium SCN 70-22 | reverse complement strand
GGACTCGGCGGTGACGGCGTCGGGGGCGGGGGGCGGGGCCTGCCGTTGACGAGTCGTCGCCGGCCGGGCGCCGTCAGCGGGGGCGGGCGACGGCTCTTGCAGCTGCCGAGCGGCCGCCGCCACGCGGGGGTCGTCGGGGGCCGCAGCCCGCGCCGCCTCCCAGCGCCGGCCGGCCGTGACGCGGTCGCCCGCCCGCAGGGCCAGCCACCCCAGGCCCAGCAGCGCGCCCACGTGCCCAGGGGCCAGCTGCAACGCCATCTCCCACTCGTCCCGCGCGCGCGACGCATCCCCCCGATCCGCGTGCACACGGGCCAGGATGTCGTGTCCATCGGCGTGGTAGGGATGGCGCTCGAGCCCTCGCAGCGCGATGCGCTCCGCGTCGGCCAGCCGGCGGGCGCGGCGGAGCGCCTCGGCGAGCGCCACCCAGGCCAGTCCAGCCGGGGCCCGCGCCACGGCGTCGCTCAGGCGGGCGATGGCGTCAGGCATCGACCGCCTCCAGCACGGCGCTCAGCTGCGAAGCGTGGGCGACGGCGTTCCGCGCCTGCTCCGACAGCGGCGACCCCGGGCTCGCCACCACCACGCGCTGCCAGTGGGCGATGGCCTGCCCCAGCTCTCCTCGCCGGACGGCGATGCGCGCCGCCTCCATCAGCGCGTGCGCATTGCGCCCGTCGAGCTCCAGCGACCGGCGAAGCGCTTCCTCCCCTTCCACCTCGCGGTCGAGCTGGAACAGTGCGCGCGCCAGCAGCAGGCGCGCCTCCGCGTCGGTGGGCCCCAGCGCGACCGCCGACGCCGCGAGCGAGAGCGCGTCCTCGGCACGCTGGTCGCGCAGCGCCTCGCGCGCGTCGTTGAGCAGGGTCGCCAGCTCGGCGGGCTCGTCGCCCGCAACGGCGCCAGGCGCCGGCTCGTGCACGGCGATGATCCCCGTGGCGAGCAGCCCGAACATCGTCCGTGCCACGTCGAACTCGCTGCGCCCGAGGCGCGACGCGACGGTGCGTACGTCGGCCTCGCCATCGATCGCCGCCAGCACCTCCCACTCCGGCGGCTGGAGGTCGAGCATCGGCGGGGCGTCCTCGCTGACCGGCGCCAGCACGGGGATGATCCCGAGGTGCGCGATGCGGGTCTGGACGCGCGCCCACTCGTCGATGCGTCGCGCCCCTTCCATCAGCAGCGACTCGGTGCTCACGGAGGTCATGGCATCGGCCACCACCCCGTCGAGCGCCTCCTCGCTGAACGAGAAGAACCCCTCCTGCCAGCTCAACAGCTCGAAGACGACCGCCTCCACCTGGGCGCGAACCTGGCGCTCGAGCTCACGGCGCGAGATCGCCCCCTGCGCGACGAGGATCTCCCCGAGCTTCCGCGTCTCGCCGGGCGCCGCCTGCGCCGCCCGGGCACGGTCCAGGTCGGCCTCGCTCACCTTGCCGGCGCGCACCAGGAGGGCGCCTAACGGGTGCGGGTTGGAGCGGATCCTCGCGGTGACGACGCGACCGCCCTTGAAGTAGACGGTCCCCTCGTTGTCGCGCAGGGCCGACGAGACGCGCAGGCGCCCCGTCTTCCGGCTCAGGTCGAGGAGCTGGAAGACGTCGTGGATCCCGAGCTCGCGCAGCGGCCCCTCAATCGCCATGGCCTCCTCCCCCCCGCTGGGCACGCCCGGCGAAGATGCGCTGCAGGTCCTGCGCGGTGCGCGCATCGCGCCGCGCGCGACGGGCGAACTCCCCCGCCGGCTCCAGGTCCACCACCCGCGCCCAGTGCGCCATCGCCTCCTCGAAGCGGTGCGCCTCGGCTAGGAGGACGCCCTGGAAGTATCGCGCCGCCACATGGTCGGCGTCGAAGCGGAGGATGCGCGCGAAGGCGAAGCGCGCATCCTCCCGGCGGGCCGCCAGGAAGAGCGACTCGCCCAGCGAGGCCAGGGCATCGAGGTGGAAGGGATTCCCCTCGAGGAAACGGGCGAGCAGCTCGATGGTGTCGGCGGCGCGTGCGCACTCGCGCCGCAGCCGGGCCAGCGCCAGGACGGCATCGGCGTACGTCGGCACGCTGTCGAGCGCCGCCTCGAGCTCGCGCTCGGCATCGGCATGAAGCCCCGCCGCCCGCAGCAGTTCCGCCAGCTGCACCCGGCAGGCGGCGAAATCGTGGTCGAGGGCGATGGCGTGCCGGTACGATTCGATGGCGAGGGCGTCATCGCCCATCGCGTGCGCCACCCGGCCGATCGCCTCCAGCACGTCGGGGCGCATCGGGGCGAGCCGCCGGGCGCGGGCCAGCAGTTCCTGCGCGCGGCTTCCCTCGTCGAGGTCGGCCCGGACCTCGGCCGCCAGCAGCAGGGCGTCGACGTCGTCCGCGCCGTGCCGCTCCACCCAGTCGGCCGCGTCACGGGCCTCGGCAGGCCGGCGCAACGCGACCAGGGCGCGCAGCTCGCCGACGCGGGCCGCCGCCAGCGCCGGCGACCCGGCTGGCGACCCCGCTGGCGACCCCGCTGGCGACCCCGCTGGCGACAGCGCCGGCGACAGCGCCGCCGCCTCGCGATAGCGCTCGAGCGCCTCACCGGCGACGCCCTGGGCGAGGAACAGGTCGCCTAACGTGACGAGCCCGACATCGCGCGGCGCCCCCTCGGCGATGGCCCGCCTGACCTCGTTGCACCCCTTCTCGAGCTCCCCCTGCGCCGCCCAGGCGCGCGCGAGCGCGAACGGCGCCCCCTCGGTGCCCCCGGCCGCCGCCGGGGGGGGGGCCGCGAGCTCGTCGAACAGGCGATCCAGCGCCGCCGGCTCGAAGCGGAATTCCTCGACCACGCCGTCGCGCCGCTCCCCCGCCACGTCGGGCGCAACCTCGAGGAGCGGGTCCTCGAACTCGAGGTCGATGGCCAGCTCGAACTTCTGGGGCGTGTAGTACGGGTCCAGCTCGAGGGCGCGCTTGGTCTCGCGCAGCGACCCGGTGAAGTCGCCCAGGTTGGAGAGCGCGAACGAGAGGTTGTAGTGCGCCTCGGCGTAGTCCGCGCGCGACTCGATCGCCCGCGCGAAGGCGTTGCGGGCATCCTCGAACTTGCGCAGGTGCGCCAGGACCAGCCCCACCCCGTTCCAGGCGACGGCGAGGTCGGGGGCCAGGCGCAGCACCTGCCGGTACGCCTCGAGGGAGCGCTGGGGCTCGCCCGCGCGAAAGAGGAGGAGGGCGAGGTTGAGGCGGGCCTTCACGAAGCCCGGCACCTCGTGCAGGGCGCGACGCAGGGCGTCGAGGGCGCGGTCGCTCCGCCCGGCGTGGTAGTGCGCGACAGCGAGGTTGTTCATCGCCAGCACGTAGTGCCCGTCAGCCGCAATCGCCCGCTCGTAGCTCGCCGCGGCGTCGGCGTGGCGCCCGTCCTGGTGCAGCGCGATCCCCCGCTCGTTCCACAGCTTGGGCGACTGCGGCTGCTCCTGCAGCAGGCGGTCGTACAGCTGCACGGCTGCCGTCGAATCCTTGCGCAGCAGGTGCACCTCGGCCATCGCCTGGAGCACCAGCTGGCGGTCCTCGCCGCGATCGAGGGCCAGGCGGTACTCGCGCAGCGCCTCGGCCAGGTATCCCTTCTGCCGGAAGGCGAGCCCCAGGTTGTGGTGCGCCAGCTGGCGGTCTTCGGCCACCCGCATGGCGTCGGGAAGCCCCCGGGCTTCCCGCACCGCCCGGGCGCGGTCGTACGACCGGGCGTCGAACCGCTCCAGCGACAGGTTGGCCTGGGCCCGCCCCAGCGATGGGCTCAGCTGCATGGCGCGCTGCGTCGCCGCGCGTGCCTCCTCGTGCCGCCCCATGTCACCCAGCACGAACGCCGTGAGGTAGTGCGCGTCGGCATCGTCGGGCGCGAGCGCGATGGCACGCGCGAGGTGGCGCAGCGCCTCGTCGTTCAGCCCCCGATGGTACGCGACCTGCCCAAGCTGGAAGTGCAGCAGGGGGCGGTCGGGCGCCAGCTGCACGGCGCGCGCCAGCCACTCGGCCGCCGCCTCCCCGTCCCCCCCCGCCGACTCGGCCAGCGCCAGCTGCAACATCGCGTCCACGTCGTCCGGGGCGTCACGCAGCACCGCCTGGAAGGCCTCGGCCGCCTGGCCCGCGTCGCCGAGGAGCGCGTACGTGCGCCCCAGCTCCCAGCGCGCGTCACGATCGCCAGGGTGGGTCCGCAGCCGCTCGCGCAGCTGCTCCACGCGCATGTCGTAGTAGCCGGAGTTGAAATACGCGATCTCGAGGTTCCGCTGCGCGATCGTCATGCGCGGATCCAGCTCGAGCGCACGCGTGAACTCCGCCACCGCCTCGGCCGTCATCCCCTTGTTGAAGTAGAGGACGCCGAGGTTGTTGTGCGCGCCCGCGTCACCGGGATCGATCCGGTGCGCGAACGACCGCAAGACCTCGCGGTCGCGTTCGGAGGACATCACCGCGGGCATGGACTCAGCCCACTCGCACCGCCCGGAGAATGGCCCGCAGCGATGGCATGTCGGGCAGGAGGAGGAAGAAGCCGCGCAACTGTTCGCCCACCTCCTGCATGTAGAACTCCGTCTCCACGCAGAACACGAGGTCGCGGTCGGTGCCGAACTGCAGGTACGCGGTGGTCAGCACCGCGCGCGACATGTCGATCGCCAGCTCCGGGGGCGAGGGAAGGAGGAGGAGCCCCATGAAGTCGCTCAGCGCGTTCATGTAGGCGCCGCTCAGGATGTTGCCGGCCTCCTTGATGGCCGACTGCTCCAGCTCCGTCAGCTCGTCCTCCCCGCCATGCGGGCGGCGCAGGAGGAGTTCCGCGAGCCGGATCGCCGTCGGCTTGGGAAAGACGAGCAGCGTCCGCCCGGTGAGGTCGCCCAGCATGTTCATCAGGACCGCGGCGACCGGCTCCTCGGGGGAGGCGATGGCCGGCGGGACCTCCTCCAGCGGGGTGATGTTGATGGTGGGGACGGCGATCATGATCGTCTGCCCCGTCATTTGCGACAGCGCGGTCGCGGCGTGCCCGGCGCCGATGTTCGCCACCTCGCGCAGGGCATCCAGTTGCATCGGCTTCAGACTCAGCAGGTCGTACATGGCTCGCTCCCTGTCCTGCCCCTAGAGCAGGCTGCTCGCTTCGAGGATGAGCGCGGCGGTCCCGTCGCCCATGATCGTGGCGCCGTTGAAGCACGACGCGGCGCCACGCACCGCGTCGAAGGGCTTCACGACCACCTCTTCCTGTCCCAACAACTGATCCACCACCAACCCGGCCTTGCGGTCGGCCATCGACAGCATCACCACGTGCGACGACGCCACCTCCCGCGACGGGAGCCCGACGAGCTCGCGCAGGTGCAGCAGCGGGAGGACCTCCTCACGTATGACGATCACCTCGCGCCCCCGTACCGTCCGCACCACGCCACGGGCCAGCTGCAGCGTTTCGGTGACGTGGGTCAGCGGCACGGCGTACGATTCGTCCGCCACCCGCGCCAGGAGGGCGGGTATGACCGCCAGGGTCACCGGGAGCCGCAGGTTGAACGTCGTCCCCGCCCCCGCGGTCGAGCGCAGCTCGACCAGCCCCCCAAGGGAGCGCACGCGCGACAGCACCGCGTCGATCCCCACCCCGCGTCCCGACAGCTCGGTGACCCGCTCGGCGGTGGAGAAGCCGGCGCGCGAGATCACGCGCAGGAGCTCGTCGTCCGCCAGGGTGGTGCGCTCCGGGTCCACGACCCCCAGGGCACGCGCCTTGTCCAGGACCTTGGCCCGATTCACCCCGCGCCCGTCGTCCTGCACCCGGATCACCACGGCCGTCCGTTCCCGCGTCGCGCTCAACGTGAGGCGCCCGGCGGGGCGCTTCCCCGCGGCCACGCGCGCCTCCGGTGTCTCGATCCCGTGGTCGATGGCATTGCGCAGCAGGTGCACGAGGGGATCGGCCACCTGCTCGAGCAGGACGCGATCCAGCTCGATCTCGCGCCCTTCGACGACGAACTCCACCTCCTTTCCCAGCGTGCGCGCCGCGTCACGGACCACGCGAGGAAAGCGGTCGAAGACCTGCCACACGGGCACCATCCGCGCCCCCAGCACGCCGTCCTGCAGCTCGGTGATGAGCCGCGAGGCCGCAGACAGGGCGTCGTCGAGCGCAGGGTCGCCATGGCGCGCGGCACGTTGCGCCAGCTGCCCGCGCACGATCATCAGCTCGCCGGCCAGCGTCATCAGGTGGTCCAGGCGCCGCAAGTCGATGCGCACGTATTGCTGCAGCGGCGCCTTGAGGGCATCGCTCCCCCAGGCCGAGTCGAACCGCTCGACGGCGTCACCGGGCGCCGCGGCCGCGCCGTCCACCCGCTCCGCGTCCGTCACGGCGCCCTGCTCGCCACCGGCCATCCGCGCCGGGGCAACGGAGCCATCGACGACCCGCACGTCCCGGACGTAGCCCGCCGCGCTGAGGGCGGCGACGATCCGCCCCGCGTCGCGTTCACCCGCCAGGCGCAAGGCGAAGACGCCGTCGAACCGGTCCCCCAGCATCTCCGCTTCGCTGGGCACGACGGCGCTGACCGGGCCCAACGCGCGCGCGCGCGACACCACCAGCTGGGCCCGCGCGCCGGGCAGGAGCGTCCCCGGCTCGAGGTGCACGTGCACCTCCACCCCGTCGCCCGGAGGCAGCTCGATCGCCGGCGTCGCCCGTTCGGGCGCCCGGGCCGCCCGGCGCCGCCCCTGCAGGCGCTCCACGAGCGAGGTGACATCCAGTGCCGAGGGCGGAGCGCCGGCCGGGAGCGAGGGCGCCGTCTCCTCGATGGCCTGCTCCAGCGCATCGGCCGCGTCGAAGAGGAGCGAGACGTGCTCGCCATCGAGCGCCTCCTCCCCGGCGCGCACGCGCGCGAGCAGCGTCTCCATCGCATGCGACAGCGCGCCGACCGCATCGTAGCCCATCACCCCGCTCATCCCCTTCACCGTGTGCACGGCGCGGAAGAGCTCGTCCACCGACTCGCGCCCGCCGCCCGCGCCCGAGGGGGCGTGCTCGAGCGCGATCAGCGCCTGGTTGATGACGATGAGGTGATCGCGGGCCTCGGTGAGGAAGAGCTCGCGGTAGCGGGCAGGATCCATGGGGAGAGCCGGCGCGCTGCCCTCAGCCGAGGACGCGCTGCACCGCCTCCAGGACGCGCGACGGCTGGAAGGGCTTCACCACGAAGTCCTTGGCGCCAGCCTGGATCGCCTCGATCACCAGCGCCTGCTGCCCCATCGCGCTGCACATCAGCACCTTCGCGCCCGGATCGTCGCGCGTGATCTCGCGGACGGCATCGATCCCTCCCATGTCGGGCATGACGATGTCCATCGTCACGAGGTCCGGGCGCAAGGCGCGGTACTTGTCCACCGCCTGGGCGCCGGTTTCCGCCTCGCCCACCACCTCGAATCCCGCCTGCTGCAGGATGTCGCCCAGCATGGTGCGCATGAAAATGGCGTCGTCGCAGATCAGTACCGTATGGCTCACGCTCGATTCTCCGTGGGCGGCATCCCGCGCCGCCTCGCGCCTTCCCTAGGCGAGCGTCTGCCGCGCGAGTTCCTGCAGGTCCACCGCAAGGACGATTCGATCGCCGAAATGTCCCAACCCCATCACGGCCGTATCGGTGACCTCGGCGCCGGGGGGCACGAAGTCCCGGTCGGCGAATTCCGAGACCTCGTGGACGTCGTCCACCAGGAGCCCCAGGGCGCGCCCTTCCGTGACGCCGATCACAACCGACCCCTCTCCCCCCCCTGCGCGTCCGTGGCCGAACCACGCACCGAGGTCGAGGACCGGGACCAGCGTCCCTCGCACGTTGAGCAACCCGCGTACGGCGGCCGGGGCGCCGGGGAGGCGCGTGAAGTGCCGGGCGGGGACGATCTCGCGCACGGCGTCCTGCGAGAGGGCGAACAGCGCCCCGCTCCCCTCGACGATCAGGTAGGCGCGGGTCACGCGCCCGCTCCCGGTTCGGCGTAGAACCCGAAGCGCTCCAGCGGATCGTCGAGCTCGCGGAGCGACGGGTCGTGGGCGACGGTGGCCAGCGCCTCGCGCAGGTCGGCGGGGAGCGGCGCGCGGAGGTCCACGTGCCGCCGGGTGATGGGATGCGCGAAGCGCAGCCACGCGGCGTGCAGGAAATGGCGGCGCGGCGGGAGCCCGACGAGCTTTCGCCCACCGCCGCCGCCGTACGTGTCGTCGCCCACCACCGGGTGCCCGATGGCCGCCAGGTGCACGCGGATCTGGTGCGTGCGCCCGGTGTGGAGGTGGGCGCGCAGCAGGTCGCCGGCGTCGAAGCGGGCGAGCCGGGTGAAGGTGGTGCGCGCCGGCTTGCCGCCGGCGACCACCGCCATGCGCTGGCGGTCGCGCGGGTCGCGGGCGATGGGCTTGTCCACGATCGTCTCCTCCTCCACGAGGTGCCCCCAGATGAGTGTCGCGTACCTTCGGACGACGCGACGCTCGGCGAGGGCACCAGACAGGAGGCGGTGGGCGCGGTCATGCTTGGCCACGATCAGGAGCCCCGAGGTGTCCTTGTCGAGTCGGTGCACCAGCCCCGGGCGCTCGGCCCCCCCGGTGCGCGAGAGGGCGCCGCCACGCCCCAGCAGGGCGTTGACCAGCGTCCCGCTCCAGTTGCCGGGGGCGGGGTGCACGACCATCCCCGCCGGCTTGTCGATCACGACGAGGTCGTCGTCCTCGTACACGATCGCGAGCGGGATCTCCTCGCCCCGGATCTCGCGCACCGCCGGCGGCGGGATGACGACATCGATCCGCTCGCCGGCACGCGGCTTGTAGGCCCCCTTCTCCCGCCGCGCGTCGACGGTGACGTGTCCGTTGGCGATGAGCGTCGCGGCCTGCGTGCGCGACACGCCGGCGCGCTGCGCCACCAACGCATCGAGGCGAACATCGCTGTCCGCCTCGACCTGGAACGCCAGCGGCGTCCCCTGCGCCCGCTCGCTCACGAGCGCGCGCCGGACGTCTCGCCCACCGCCGACACGTCCTCCGCCTCGCGGCGGCTCGCCTCCGCGTCCTCGCGCCACAGCACCGCCGCAAGCAGGATGGCCCCCGTGCTCACCGCCATGTCGGCCACGTTGAACGTGGGCCAGCGCATGTCGCCCACCCCGATGTCGATGAAGTCGACGACGCCCTGGGCCGAGACGATCCGGTCGATGAGGTTGCCGAGTGCGCCGGCCGTGACGAGCGAAATGGCGACCGTGCGCCACCGGTTGGCGGCGTCGGTCTGCCGGTAGAGTTGCCAGAGGATCCAGAGCGCCGCGACGGTGAGCGCCAGGAAGATCCAGCGGGAGTACGGCCCGAGATGCAGCCCGAAGGCGGCCCCCGGGTTGTACACGAGCGTCCAGCGAAACCAGTCGCCGAAGACCGGGTTCGGAACCCCCCGCGGCCACAGCAACTGCTCCGCCACCGCCTTGGTGACGCGATCCGCGAGGACCAGCGTCACCAGGAGCGGCCAGAAGACCAGCGCCTTGCTGCTACTTCTTGGCATCTTCCTCCCGCTGCTTGCACTTGATGCAGAAGCGCGCGTGCGGAAGCGCGTCGAGGCGCTCGAACGCGATGTCGTCGCCGCAGTTGTGGCACTTGCCGTACGTCTCCGGCGTCTTGTACAGGCGGCGCAGCGCCTGGTCGATGTGCCAGAGGAAGCGCCCCTCCTGGCTGGCGAAGAGGAAGGCCTTTTCGCGCTCCATGGCGTCGGTCCCCTGGTCCGCCATGTGGAACGAGTACGAGGAGAGGTCGCCGTCGGACGACTGGTCCGTGGCGTTGAACACCTCGTCGTACTTCCCCAGCTCCTTCAGGACGCGCTTGCGCTCTTCCATCAGGCGCTTCTCGAAGTGCTGGAGATGCTTCTTGCTCATCGGCTTCGGCTTCTTGGCGGCCGCCCCGCTCGCGCCACTGGATGTTGCCATCGTCATTCGTCCCGGGTCAGGGCGACGTGCACGGTGAGTCCGTCGATCTCCACCGCGTGCGTCGCTGTTTCAGCCACATTGCCGTCACGACCGATCGTGACCGTGCGAGCGAGCACTTCGCCCGCGATCCACTCCTTGTACTCCCCAACTGCCTCGTCGATCTCCGGCGTTCCCCAGAGGCGGAGGTGAATCCGGTCGGAGACCGCCAGCCCCGTGTCCTTGCGCAGCCGTTGCACACGACTGACGACTTCCCGCGCCAGCCCTTCGCGTCGGAGCGCGGGGGTGAGCTGGGGATCGATCGCCGCGAAGCGCCCGAGCGATTCCTTCACCACCAGGTCGCCGGAGGCGCGCCGAAGGATCGTCAGGTCCTCGGCATCGAGGACGTGCGTCTCGCCCTCGACGGTGAGCGCCAGCGGCTCCCCTCGCTCGAAGGCCCGCAGGTGCTCGCTCGCGAGTGCCTGCACCGCCTTCGCCGCCAGCGGCGTCGCCTTGCCGAATTTCTTGCCTAACGACCGGAAGTTCGGCCGCGCCTCCAGCGTGACCAGGTCGTCGGCCGAGGTCGCGAGCGACACCGCCTTCACGTTCAATTCCGCCTGCAGGAGCGGGAGGAGCGGCTCGACGTCGGCCGCCAGCTCTCGCGGCACCACGCACACCACCCGCGACAACGGCTTGCGCACGTTGACGCCGGCCTCCTCGCGCGCGGCCCGCCCCAGCGTCGCCAGCTCGCGCACCTCCGCCATCCCCCGCTCGAGCCCGGGCTCGCGCGCCGGCACCGTTGCGGCCTCCCGGATGAAGTCGGCAAGGTGCACCGACGTTCCCGTGAGCTGGCGGTGCATCCAATCCGTCAGGAACGGGGCCACGGGGGCCAGCAGCCGCGACGTCACCACGAGGCACTCGTGCAACGTGGCGAAGGCGGCACGATTGTCGTCGCCCTCCACCTCGTAGAACCGCGGGCGCGACAGGCGCACGTACCAGTTCGACAGGTCGTCGACCACGAAGCCCATGATGGCGCGCGCCGCCGACGTGGCATCGTAGCCCTGCAGCTGCGCATGGACCCCCTCCTCCAGCGCCGTCAGTCGCGACAGGATCCATCGATCCAGGACCGGACGGTCGTGCACCGCCGGATCGGCGGCCGAGGGCTCCCACCCGAAGTTCGCGTAGAGCGCGAAGATCCCGCTGTACACGTTCTTGAGCGTGACGAGGAAGCGCGCCGCGGTGTCGCGGATGGCGTTGGCGTCGAACAGCTTCGGAGTCCCGAGCTGGCTCGACGCGATCAGGAAGAGGCGCACCGCGTCGGCGCCGTGGGCCGCCAGCACCTCCCACGGATTGACCACGTTCCCCCGGCTCTTCGACATCTTCACGCCGTTGGCATCGAGCACGAGGTCGTTCACCACGACCGCCTTGTACGGCGCCGCAAGGACGCGGGCCGGGACTCGGGCGTCGGCCGCGCCCCCGGCGCCCCCGGGCGCGGTGGTGTCCGCGCGAGCCGCGCGACTCCCGTCTCCCGTCTCCCGTCTCCCGTCGCCCGCATTGTTCGGCAGCGCGTCGCCCAGCCCCGTCGCGATCGCCAGCAGCGAGTAGAACCAGCCGCGTGTCTGGTCCAGCCCCTCGGCGATGAAGTCGGCCGGATAGCGCTCGGCCATGAGCGCGCGATTCTCGAACGGGTAGTGCCACTGCGCGAACGGCATCGATCCCGAGTCGAACCAGGCGTCGATGACTTCCGGGACGCGCCGCATCGTCCCCGTCCCCGAGCGCGCGGGCCAGGTGAAGGCGTCGATGAATGGCTTGTGCGGATCGAAGTCCGCCGGGAGCGCCTGACCACAGCGCTCGGCGAGTTCCGCGTACGAGCCGATCACCTCGATCTCGTCGGGATCGGCATCGTTCACCCAGACCGGGAGCGGCGTCCCCCAATAGCGGTCGCGCGAGATGGCCCAGTCGATGTTGTTCTTGAGCCACTCGCCGAAGCGCCCCTCCCCGACCTCGGCCGGATGCCAGTCCATCGCCGCGTTGCGCGCGATCATCTCGTCCTTGAACGCCGTCGTCCGGACGAACCACGAGACACGCGCGTAGTACAGCAGTGGCGTCTTGCACCGCCAGCAGTGCGGGTAGGCGTGGACGAGCTTCCCCGCCTTCCACAGGACGTCGCGCTTCCGGAGCTCCTCGACGATGACGGGGTCGGCGTCCTTGACCCACACCCCGCCGACGACGGGGACGTCGTCAGCGAAGGCGCCGCGGGCGTTCACCGGCTGGAGCATCACCAGCCCGTGCTTCTGCCCCATGGCGTAGTCGTCGGCGCCGAAGGCCGGCGCCATGTGGACGATCCCGCTTCCATCCTCGGCCGACACGAAGTCGCCCGCGACGATCACCTCGTGCGCCCCGCTCCCGCCCTCGAAGGGGACCCAATCCAGCGGGCGGCGGTAGCGCCGCCCCACCAGGTCGTTCCCCGTCAGGCGCCGCACGACATCCCATCGGTCGGTGTAATCGTCCCCGAGCACCGCCATCGCCCGCGCCGCCGCGAGGATGATCGTCCACTCGGTCCCGCTCTTCTTGCGAAGCTCGACGTACTCCAGCTCCGGGTGCACCGCGAGCGCGACGTTGGAGACCAGCGTCCACGGCGTCGTCGTCCAGACGATCAGCCGGCGACGCCCCTCGTCCGCCCGTCCGCTCGCGTCCGCGTCCGCCACCAGGTCCAGCGCCACGTAGAGCGACGGATCCTCGACGTCCTCGTACCCCTGCGCCACCTCGTGCGACGAGAGCGCCGTGCCGCAACGCGCGCAGTACGGCAGGATCTTGTGCCCCCGGTACAGGAGTCCCCGCTCGTGGAGCGTCTTGAGCGCCCACCACTCGCTCTCGATGTAGTCGTTCGTGTAGGTGACGTACGGATGGTCGTAGTCCATCCAGTTCGCCACCCGCTCCACCAGGCGCTCCCATTCCTTCCGGTACGTCCAGACGCTCTCCTTGCAGCGGGCATTGAACGCCTCGACCCCGAAGGCCTCGATGTCCGGCTTGCCCGACAGCCCCAACGCCTTCTCCACCTCGATCTCCACCGGCAGGCCATGCGTGTCCCACCCCGCCTTGCGGGGGACGAAGTGCCCCGTCATGGTGCGATGCCGGCAGAAGAGGTCCTTCACCGTGCGCGCGAAGACGTGATGGATGCCGGGGCGACCGTTCGCGGTTGGCGGGCCGTCGTAGAAGACAAACGTCGGCTTGCCGGCACGCGCCTCGAGGGTGCGTTCGAACAGGCGCTCCTCGCGCCAGCGCGCGAGCACGTCCTGCTCGAGGGCATCGGCCGGCCGGTCGGCCGGGAGTTGTTGATAGCGGGTCGTACTCACAGGCGCTCCAGCACGCCGGTCACCAGTGACGTGAGGTGCGGCTCGGCGCGCGCCGCCACCCCGATGATCGTGTCGAGTGACGCCGGCTCGAGGGCGTCGGGGAGGCAGAGGTCGGTGATGATCGAGAGCCCGAGGACGCGCATCCCCCCGTGCACGGCCACGATCACCTCGGGGACGGTCGACATCCCGACCACGTCGCCCCCGATGCTGCGCAGCATCCGGTACTCGGCGCGCGTCTCCAGGTTGGGACCGGCCACGGCCACGTACGTCCCCTCGCGCAACGTGACCCCCTGCCGTCGCGCCTCGCCCCGGGCCAGGTCGCGGAGCGCCGCATCGTACGGCTGCGACATGTCCGGGAAGCGCGGCCCCAGGCGATCGTCGTTGGCGCCGACGAGCGGGTTGTCACCCAGCAGGTTGATGTGGTCGGCGATCAGCATGAGGTCGCCCGCGTTCCACAGCGGGTGCATCCCGCCGCAGGCGTTGGACACCACCAGCGTGCGCGCGCCTAACGCGCGCAGGACGCGGACCGGGAAGGTCACCTGGTGCAGCGAGTACCCCTCGTAGCGATGAAAGCGCCCCTGCATGGCCACCACGCGCCGCCCCGCCAGCGTCCCGCACAGCAGGCGGCCGGCGTGCGACTCGACGGTGGAAAGCGGGAATCCCGGGATGTCGCCGTACTCGATGGCCACCGGCGACTCGATGGCGCGCGCCAGTCCCCCGAGGCCGGTGCCCAGCACGATGGCGACCTCGGGGACGAGCGCGTACCGCGCGCGCACCACCGCGGCCGCCGCCTCGATCGCTTCGAGCGTGTGTCCCGTCGTCGTCACCCGTCCCCTCGCCGTCTACTCTTTCATGAGGGAATCGAGCCACGCCGGCCCGTCGCCGGTCGGCTCGGCCCCCACGTCCCGCGCGGTCGGGCCGGGAGGGGTCATGCTCGCCTCCGCCGCTTCGATCTCCGCCAGCTGCCGCTCGACCATCGTGCGCAGTTGCGTGAGGTACGCGCGCCGCTGGCGGACCAGGGCATCGTAGTCGCCCTGCACCTTGCGCGACTCCGCGGTCGCCCCGGCGACGATCCGCTCCGCCTCGGCGCGGGCCTCGCGCAGGATGAGTTGCGCCTCGCGCTCCGCCTGCTCGCGCACCTCGGCGCGCAACTGCTGCGCCGAGATCAGCGCCTCGTTGATCGCCTTGTCGCGCTCGCGGAACGCGCGCAACTGCTCGTGGAAGCCCTGCGCCTTCCCCTCCAGCGCCTGGCACTGCCTGGCCAGTCGCTCGACCTCGTTGGCGGCCTGCTCGCGGAACTGGTCCACGCGCGCGCGATCGTAGCCACGCAGGGCGCTCCCGAAGTCGTAGCGCCGGATATCGAGCGGGGTCAGGTGGAATGATTCGTCGGCCATGGCGTGCGCTCTCCAAACAGGATCGTCCCGAGGCGGACCATCGTTGCCCCTTCCTCGATCGCGACCTCGAAGTCGTTCGACATCCCCATCGACAGCTCGCGGGCGGGGTGCCCCGCATCACGCAGGACCTCGCGCGCCGTGCGTGCCCCAGCGAACGTGGCGCGCAACACCGCGTCGTCGGCATCGAAGGGCGCCATGGTCATCACCCCGGCGACCTCGATCCCGTCCAACTGGAGCAGTCGCCCCGCGTCGGCCTGCAACGACGCGAGCGTGTACCCCCCCTTGCTCTCCTCGCCCGACGTGTTGACCTGTGCCAGGACACGGAGACGCCTCCCCTCCCGCACTCCCACCTCGTGCAGCGCGTCGGCGAGGCGGGGGCTGTCCATGGAGTGGACCAGGGCGAAGTGCCCCGCATGCTTCGCCTTGTTGCGCTGAAGGTGCCCGATGAGGTGCCATGCGACCGGAACCGACACCTCCGCCATCTTCCCCAGCGCCTCCTGCACCTTGTTCTCGCCCACGGCCCGAATGCCGCACTCCCACGCCGCCCGCACGGCGTCGGCGCCGTGCGTCTTCGTCACGGCGATGATCTCCACCACCTGCCCATGCCCGCCACGCGCCACTGCGGCAGCCACTCGCTCCCGTACGGCCCGCACGCGATCCTCAAGCCCCGGAAAAGGCATAACACGATAACTTATCGGGAGTTACAGACCGATTCAAGTAAACGGTCGCCCCCCAAATCGCCCCCCGTCACCCGGGCGAGGGCGGCGTCCGGACACCCCAGCAGCCGCTGAACGTAGCGACCAGCGGGGTCCCGCGCCGGGGGGGACCGGAGCGATTCTCCCGGGGGCTGCCGGCCGGTTCGTACCACCTCCGCCACCGCCGCCGAATCGATGCCGACGGATGCAAGGTCGCCGCCTGGGGCCACCGCGTACCACATCCCCTTCAGCATCCACCCCCGATCGCTGGCGATGGCGCGCCGATCCTGCGACTCCACCGACACGGCGGCGACCACGTCCCTCCCCTGCCGCTCTCCCTCCACACCGACGGCCGCCAGCGTCGCCGAGAGCCCTCCCCACTCCATCACGAGTTCCGGTGGGAGCAGCGCGTGCCGTCGCGCCAGCTCCTCGCGGTACCACGCGGCACCGAGCAAGGGGATGGTCACCGGCGTCACGTCCCGCCTGACCCCGAGGACCTGCTGGGCGAACCAGATCGGGAAGGTGTCGTTGTCGCCGGCCACCACGAGGACGGCGTTGCGCGGCAGCGGGGCGAGGAGGGCGCGCGCCACCTCGCCGGCGAGCATCGCGTCGGGAAGGCGGCGGCGGTCCACCCCGCGCCAGTTGAGGGCCACGGGAAGGGCGGCGAGCAGCCAGAACGCTGCCCGCGCCTTCCCGCGCAGGCGCCCGGCGCACGCCGCGATCCCGCACCCGCACCACAGCCCCGCGACGAGGAAGGCCAGGGCGAAGAAGTAGTCGCGCTCGCGCGCCTCGCGGATCGCATCCGGCGGCAGTATCCCCCAGCCGTACGACGGCCCCGCGCGCAGGTTGAGGACGGCCAGCACGCCGAGCGTGGCGCAGGCGAGCAGGATGGTGACCGCCTGGAAGCTGCGCCGGTCCCGGCGACGATGCCACATGGCCCCCGCCACGCCTAACGCGACGAAGGCAAGGGTGAACGGCGTCCGGAGCGGCGACGGACCGGGAGCATCACTCAGCGCCGACGCCACCTGCCAGTCGGCGTACTGGATCACGTTGCCGACCTGCAGCCAGGGGGGCGCGCGCCGCGGCCACAGGGGTGGCACGTCGTACTGCCGCCGGGCGACCACATCCACCAGGGCGCCCCACGACCTGGGATTCCCCTCGTTGATCGGCGGATCGTGGGGCGCGCGCACCAGCATCACCGCCACGAAGCTGGCCCCGAGCAGCGCGACCGCCGGTGCCAGGAGTACCGAGCGTCGATGCCACGCCAGGTCGCCGCCCGGTGGCGCGAGCAGGGCCGCGATCACGAGGACGATCCCGGTCACCAGCGGTGCCAGCGAAACGGTTCCCGCGCCGACCGCGATCGCCCACGCTGCGGTCGGGGCCAGGGCGGCGCGGAACGAGAACGTCCCGCCACGATCGGTGGCGCACAGGAAGATGATCGCCGGCCCGGCGACGAGCACGCTGATGTGCAGCGGCACCGCGAGCCCGAAGATGGCGGCGACGAGGGTACGATGACGCGTGCTCCATCGCTCCCCCGCATGCTCTGCGGCCACGAGGGCCAGGGCGACGGCGAGCCCGGCGTGGGCATACACCTCGGTCTCGGTCGCCCCCTGCCAGACGGTCGCCATCGCCCCGCCCACCAGGGCGCCGGCGACACCGGCGCCGGCACTCCCGGTCCATCGCGTGAGCAGCCAGGCCATGAGGCCGGCGGTCGCCGCGGCGGAGACGGCGGAGGCCGCGTTCACCGCCAAGGTGAACGGAACGCGCCCGAGCGTGACCCCGTCGACGAGCGCCGCCCACCCCCGCGCGCCGAAGACAAACAACGGTGTGCCGGGCGGATGGGGAATCCCCAGCGTGCGGATGGCGGCCAGGAACTCCCCGCTGTCCCACAGCGTGACGCCGGGTGCCAGCGTGGCGAGGTACACCACGAGAAGGGCGCCGCCGCTGACAGCGGCGGCGCCCAGGGGCGGCACGGAGAGGCGCCGTGGCGTCGTTATGCGGGACTCACCTCCGGTCCGCCGAGGAGCGGCGGGACCGACTTGGGCTGTGCCACCGGCGTCGGCGCCGCCGGCACGGCGGGCGGCGACGAGGGCGGGAGCGTCGCACGCGGCGGCAGCTTCTCGCCCCGGACCAGGATCTCGAAGTCTTCGCGCGTCAGCGTCTCGCGCTCGAGGAGCATCGCCGCCACCGAATCCAGGAGGGCCCGGTGCTCCGTCAGCGTCTGCACGGCGCGGCTGAAGGCGTCGTCGATGACCTTCTTGACCTCGGAGTCGACCAGCTGCGCCGTCTTCTCCGACACCTCGCGCCGGCTCATGATCTGCTGGCCGAGGAAGACCTCCTGCTCGTTGTCGCCGACGAGGATCGGCCCGATCGCCTCGGAAAGCCCCCACTGCGTGACGTAGCGGCGGGCGATGGCGGTGGCCTGCTGGATGTCGCTGGCCGCCCCGGTCGTCACCCGGTCGCGCCCGAAGACGATCTCCTCGGCCGCACGCCCGCCATACGCCATCACCAGGCGGGCCTCGAGCTGCTCGCGCGTGACCGAGACGCGGTCGTCCTCGGGGAGCGTGAACGCCACGCCTAACGCCCGGCCACGCGGCACGATCGTGACCTTGTGCAGGGGATCGTTCCCGCGAACCATCACGGCGCAGACGGCGTGCCCCGCCTCGTGGTAGGCCGTGAGGCGGCGCTCCTCTTCCTTCATCACCAGCGACTTGCGCTCGGCGCCCAGCATGACCTTGTCCTTCGCCTCTTCGAGGTCGGTCATGTAGATCTTGTCGTGCCCGCGGCGGGCCGCCAGGAGCGCCCCCTCGTTCACGAGGTTCGCGAGGTCGGCGCCCGCCATCCCCGGCGTGCCGCGCGCAATGCGGTTGATGTTCACATCCTCCGCGATCGGCTTGTTGCGGAGGTGGACGCGGAGAATCCCCTCGCGCCCGCGCAGGTCGGGGGCGTCGACCACGATCTGACGGTCGAACCGCCCCGGGCGCAGGAGCGCCGGGTCGAGGACGTCCGGCCGGTTGGTGGCCGCGATGAGGATCACGCCGTCGTTCGACTCGAAGCCGTCCATCTCCACGAGGAGCTGGTTGAGCGTCTGCTCCCGCTCGTCGTGCCCGCCGCCGAGTCCGGCGCCGCGATGACGCCCCACCGCGTCGATCTCGTCGATGAAGATGATGCACGGCGCGTGCGCCTTCCCCTGCTCGAACAGGTCCCGCACGCGCGAGGCCCCCACGCCGACGAACATCTCGACGAAGTCCGAGCCCGACATCGAGAAGAACGGACGCCCGGCCTCACCGGCCACCGCCTTGGCGAGAAGCGTCTTCCCGGTCCCCGGCGGCCCGATGAGGAGCGCCCCCTTCGGGAGCCGCCCGCCAAGCCGCGTGAACTTCTGCGGGTCCTTGAGGAACTCGATGATCTCCTGCAGCTCGATCTTCGCCTCGTCGCACCCGGAGACGTCGGCGAACGTCACCTTGGGGGTATCGCCCGTCAGGAGCTTGGCCTTGGACTTCCCGAACGAGAACGCCTTGGCTCCCCCCGCCTGGATCTGGCGGAAGAGGAAGATCCAGATGGCGATCAGGATGAGGTACGGGAGGAAGTTGAGGAGGAAGGCGCCAATCGACGGGCGCGCTTCCTGCGCATCGATGGCCACCTTCTTGTCGCGCAGCGCGCTGAGCTCCTCCGGGCTGTTCTCCATCGGGAGCCGGACGAGGAACTTCTTGACCTCGCGCCCCTTCTGCATGACGCGCTGGTTGAACTCTCCCGTCACCGTCTGCCCCGCGCGAATCGTCGCACGCGTGACGTTCCCGCGCTCGAGTTCGGTGCGGTAGTCGGTGTAGCTGATCTCCGTCGCCGGTTCGCCCTTGGCGCCGGAGAACTGGATGACGGCAACGGGAATCAGGATCACGAGGATCCAGAACGAGAGCCCCTTCGAAAAGCGACCCCAGTTGAACTGCTTCTTGGGAGGAGTGGGCGGCATGTCAGCGATCCCTGGTTACTGCAAACTCGCGATGTACGGGAGGTGCCGAAAGCGCTCGGCGTGGTCGAGCCCATAGCCGACGAGGAACTCGTCCGGTGCGTCGAACCCCACGAACTTCGGGGGATAGGCCAAATGGGTGGCAATGTGCTTGTCGAGCAGGGCGCAGATCTCCAGCGACCGCGGATTTCGCGACCGCAGTACGTCCATGACCTTGCTCAAGGTGCGACCGGAATCGACGATGTCCTCTACGAGGAGAATGTGTTTCCCTTCCAGCTCGGTTTCCGGATCATACACCAAACGGACGAATCCGCTCGACACCATGTCGTTCCCGTAGGACGAGGCGACGAGGAAATCCACCTTGAGCGGACGGTCGACGCACCGCACCAGGTCGCTGAGGAAGATGAAACTCCCCTTCAGCAGCCCCAGGACGAGAAGTTCGCCGTCGGGGTAGGCGATCGTGATCTCGCGCCCGAGCTCCGTCACCCGGGCGGCCAGCTGCCCGGCGGTGAAGGCGATGCGCTTCACCGCACGCCCCTCGAGCCGTGGATCAGTCATTGACACGTTCACAGACGAAGCAGACTCGCGGCCGGCCGGACCGAACGGTTGCCGCGTGACCGCGGCGTACTCCCGGAATCCAGACAATCTCACCCCCGGCGACGACAACCGGCCACCCCGCGCGGTCGGCCGCGGCCACCCGCCGATCGGCGAGGAACCGCTTGACCCGGCGTGGCCGGCTTCCCGAGGTGAGCATGCGATCGCCGGCGCGCCACGGTCGTACCTCGAGCGGGACATCGGCTGGGAGCCAGGCGTGCCGCGCGTCGGTGATCTCGCTCCCCCGTAAGTTAGTCGCTTCGAGCGCGCGAAAGCGCCACACCCCGAAAATCGTCGCCCCCTCCAGCCGCAAGGTGACGCGATCGGTGGGCGCGGCGAGGCGACGCCGCAGCTCGATCGTCTCGTGCCGGTGGACGGCCTCGAAGCCCCCCGACAGGGGGATGAGAGTTCCAGGACGCCCCTCGCAGCCGAAATGCGCCAGCCGCACGGTCCCGCGCCGATCGAGGACGATCCCCCCCGTTTCGGCGATCGCCTGCCAGAGGAGCGCTTGGGCCGGCGCGGGCCATTCGGCGTTGGTCACGCGGGTGGCCACGACGCGCCCGGGAGCGACGTCCACCACCAGGTCGCGCGCGATCGCGGCGCAGGCACGCCGCACTTCCGCCGCGCGCCTCGCGAGCGCCAGCATCGCCTCGTCGAAGCCCGGCGACAGGGCACGCATCGCGGGAAGGAGATCCAGGCGCACGCGGTTCCGAAGGTGGGCGCGATCGCGGTTGGTGGGATCCTCGATCCAGGGCACCGCGTGCGCATCGGCGTAGCGCTCCACCGCGGCCCGCGACACGTCGAGGAACGGGCGCAGGATGTCCGACGGCGCCAGGAGTGCGCTCAGCCCGCGCGCCCCCGCACCCCGCAACGCGCGCATCACGATCGTCTCGAGCTGGTCGTCGCGCGTGTGCGCCGTGGCGATGCGCGCCGAGCGCTCGCCGGCGACGTCGCGGAGGAAGCGCCACCGGGCCTCGCGCCAGGCGGCCTCGCCCCGCATCGGCGCGGCCGCGCGCCCGGTCACCACGGGGACCCCCCACGCGCCCGCCAGGCGCCTAACGTGGTCGACGGCCGCGGCCGCGTGCGCCCCCGAGGCGTGGTCGAACGTGGCCACCACGATCCCGTCGCCCCCCCCACCGGGGCGGGCGTGCGCCACGGCGTGGAGCAGCACCATGGAGTCGACCCCGCCGGAGACGGCGAGCACGAGCCGCTCGCCCCCGCCGAGCAGGGTGCGGACGGCGGTGCCGATGCGATCAGGGCCGATGATCGTGCGCCCTCCGGCAGCGGGATGTGCGAGGTCCGGCACGCATGCATGCAATCTAGCGCCCGCCCCCGCCGATGCGGGCGACGACCCGCCCCCCCGGATGACGCCTCGGCCCATCCGTGCGTCTCGGTGCTCGGCGCGCGCGGGCTGGTGTCTCGCGCCGCCGCTCACTACTATTTCCGGCAGACCGACCATCTTGAATCGAGGACGAACCGTGGAGCACGCATCCCCGTTTGGCACGCTGTGGGCAGGACTCGGCCTTGGCACGTTCTACCTGGCGCTCACCTGGGTCAATCTCCTCCTGGGTCACATGCTGACGCCACTCTTCCTCATCCCCCTCACCTGGCTGCAGGACGCGGCCAAGGCCAGGAAGGGGTGATGTCCGCGTGGTAACCCCGCGGGGGATTCCCACGTAGTCCATCGATGGGACGGGAGCCATGGCTTTCGTCCCATCGCGCGTTTTCGGCCACGGCGACGGAACAGGTCACCCTCCACCTATACGGGGGCACCCGATGGGACTGCTCATCCTCTTCGCACTCGCGGCAGTGTTCGTGTTCTGGCTGGTGGGGGCGTACAACGGGCTCATCGCGCTGAAGAACCAGGTGGCGAACGCCTGGAAGCAGATCGACGTGCAGCTCAAGCGCCGGCACGACCTGATCCCGAACCTCGTGAACAGCGTCAAGGGGGCGACGGCGTTCGAGCGGGAGACGCTCGAAGCGGTCGTCTCGGCCCGCAACCAGGCCATCAAGGTCGAGGAGTCGGGGGCGGGCGTCGCCGCGACCGCGCGGGCCGAGGCGCAGCTGACGGGTGCCCTGGGGCGCCTCCTCGCCGTGGTCGAGGCCTACCCCGAGCTCAAGGCGACGGCCAACATCGCGCAGCTGCAAGAAGAGCTGACCTCGACCGAGAACAAGATCGCCTTCGCCCGGCAGCTCTACAACGACACGGCGACGCAGTACAACACGCGCCAGCGACAGGTCCCGACGGTCTTCGTGGCGGCCGTGGCCGGGGCGAGCCCGGCCGAGCTGTGGGAGATCTCGGACGACGCCGAGCGCGCGGTCCCCCGGGTGGAGCTCTGACGCTGGACCTGTTCGCACAGCAGGCGCGCAACCGCTCCCGGTCTCGCTGGGTCGTGGCCGGGTTCATCCTCTTCTTCGCCTGGCTCGGGCTCGGCGGCGACTACATCGCCTTCCTGGCGACGCGCGACGCCCCGCCCGGGAGCTATCACCACGTCTTTCCCGCGGGCGGATTGCTCCTGACGGCGCTGGCGGCGGCCATCGCCGCCTACGCCTGGACCACCGGGGCGCAGAAGGTGCTCTGGTCCACCGGGGCACGCGAGGTGGTGGAGCCGGCCAGCGCCGAGGAGCGCCAGCTGGTGAACGTGGTGGAGGAGATGGCGATCGCGAGCGGCCTCCCCCGTCCGCGCCTCTGGATCGTCCCGGATGACGACCCCAACGCCTTCGCCACCGGGGCGGACGACCAGCACGCGCACATCGCGGTGACCGAGGGGCTGCTCCGCACCCTCTCGCGCGACGAGCTGCAGGGGGTGGTGGCGCACGAAATGGGACACATCCGCAACCTGGACGTGCGCCTCATGACGATCCTCGCCGCCCTGGTCGGCGCGGTGGCGCTCATCGGCGACGGCATCTGGCGGATGGTGGGGCGTGGCGGCGCTCGCCTCGGGAGCGGGAGCGGGAGCGGTGGGGGCGGCGGGCGACGCGGCAAGAAGGAGGGAGGGAACCTCCTCGTCCTGGTCCTCCTGGCACTCTGGGTCCTGAGCTGGATCCTGGCCCCGCTGATCACGCGCCTGCTGGCCATGGGCGTGAGCCGCGAGCGCGAGTATCTCGCCGACGCCATGAGCGCGCAGTACACGCGCAACCCGCTGGCGCTGGCGTCGGCGCTGGAGAAGCTGGAAGGGGCGGCAGCGCCAACGCGCGCCATCAAGACCGGGAGCGCACACCTGTGCATCGCCGATCCACGCGGCGGGGGGCGGCGCGTGGCAGGCTGGCTCGCATCGCACCCGCCAATGACGACGCGCATCGCCCGGCTGCGGGCAATGGGATACGCACCGAACGCCTAGGCAACGGACGGCCGAGGCGCCCCTACGGTATCCGGCGGGGATGCGCCAGATTGGACGGACCCCCGACGTCGGTCCGCGACGCAGGCTCGTGGCCGTCTCGGCCGTCGTGCCTCTCGGGAGTGCCCCACCCCTGCCCCATCGCTCGCCAAACGCTCGCATGCATCCACGACGCATCCACGGCGCGGCGCTGGCCGCCCTGCTCCTCCTCGCCGCGGCCCCGCCCGTTCGGGCGCAATACCTGACGCGGCCGGAGCGCGACTGGGAGTCGATCGAGACGGCGCACTTTCGCCTGCATTTCCCGGCGGAGATGCGAGGCTGGGTGCTCCCGGTGGCCGAGCGGATGGAATCGTACGCCGCGGCGGTGAATGCCCTGGTCGGCAACGCACCCGCCGCGCGTGTGACCGTCATGGTCGAGGATCCCGGCAACGTGTCGAACGGATTCGCCGTCCCGCTGCTGGAGGCGCCGGTGATCTTCCTCTGGCCCACGCCGCCGTCGCCCACGCCGGGCTTCGGGCAGCATCGTGGCTGGGGCGAGGTGCTCGCGGTGCACGAGTACGGCCACGTGGCCCACCTCACGATTCCGTCACGCAACCCCGCCGAGCGGCTGCTTTGGCGCCTGCTGCCGGCGCGCGTCGGGCCGGTGGCGCGCAAGTCGCCGGCTTGGGTGATCGAGGGGTACGCCACGTACCTCGAAGGGCGGCTGACGGGAAGCGGGCGCCCGCACTCGGTGGGGCGCGCCGCGGTGATGCGGCAGTGGGCGCTGGAGGGGCGCCTCCCGACCTACGCGCAGCTCGACGGGGCGACGACGTACCTGGGCGGGTCGATGCGCTACCTGGTGGGCAGCGCGTTCCTCGAGTGGCTGGCCGAGCGCAAGGGCGAGGCGAGCCTGGACCACCTGTGGCGTCGCATGAGCGCGCGCCAGCGCCGGAGCTTCGCGGAGGCCTTCCGCGGGGTATACGGCGCCGGGCCCGACGACCTCTACGGGGCGTTCTTCACCGAGGTCATGGCGAAGGCGCTGGAGGGGCGACGTCAGCTGCAAGCCGCGGGCATCGTCGAGGGCGAGCTGGTCCAGAAGCTGGCGTGGGGGACCGGCGAGCCGGCCCTCTCCCGCGATGGCGAACGCGTGGCCGTGGTCCTGCGCACGCCGTCGCAGCCGTCGCGGCTGGCGATCTGGTCGTCGCACGACGACGGGCGCGACTCGGCGTCGGCGGGCGCGCGCGCGCGCCGGGTCGCCCGCATGCTCGAGCGCGACCCGCTCGACGTCGCGCCATTCGATTCGTTCCCGCCGCCGCGCCGCGCGCTGCAAATGCTGTACGCGGTAGGGGGGCGCGGGCACGAGAATCCCCGCTGGTTCGCCGACAACGCGCGACTCCTGGTGAGCCGTGACGAACCGTTAGGCGACGGCGCCGTGCGGCCCGACCTGTTCATCTGGGACACGCGGAACGGACACGTGCAACGTGTCACGCACGGCGCGGGGATACGGTGGGGCGATCCCAGCCCGGACGGGACGCGCGCCGCGGCGGTGCGGTGCGACGCCGGCAGTTGCGGCCTGGTCCTCGTGGACCTGGGGAGCGGACGCTGGACGCCGATCGCGCCGGGCTCACCCACCGTCACCTGGCATCGGCCGCGATGGTCGCCCGACGGGCGACGCATCGCCGCCAGCGTCCAGCGCGACGGGCGCTGGTGGACCTATGTCGTGGACGCCGCGACGGGGAGCGCCCGCCCCGTCGACCCCGGCGACGGCGCCAATCGTCATTCGCCATCGTGGACCCCCGAGGGAACGCTGGTGGTGGTGAGCGAGCGAGGGGGGGTGGCCAACCTCGAACTCCTGGACCCGGAGTCCAACGTGCCGCGCACCCTCACGCGCGTGCTCGGCAGCGTGGCGGCGCCGGACGTGGGCCCGCGCGGCGATATCTGGTACCTGGCGCTCCACGCCAAGGGATACGATGTGCGTCGCCTCCCCCTCCATCAGGCGCTGGCGAACGGCGCGGATCCCGTCGTGGCACTCGATGCCCGACTCGCCCCCGCCGCGGTGGAACCGCCAGACGTGGGGCGGTCATTCACCGCCCACGCCGTCGCTGGCCCGCAGTCGTATGGTGCGGGGCCGCGCGCCTGGCGCGTCCTCCCGGGCGCGTCACTCGGCCCCGATGGCGACATGGTGTCGCTCATGGCGGCCAACGTGGACCCGGTGGGGAGGCTGAGCGCCGTCGCCCAGGGTGGCGTCGGATCGCGCGGCGCGTGGCGTGGCGGATCACTGGCCGCGGCGTTGCGCCTGTGGCCGGTGCGGCTCGAGGCAAGCGGGTGGCACGTGGAGCAGGCACCGTCGAGGCAGGCCGCCGGACGCCTCGCCGCCAGCGACATCGATGCCCGCCTGTCGGGCGCGGGGCTTGCCGCGCGATTCGACCGCGACCGGGGCGGGGGGCGTTACTCCCTGCGAGCTGGGGGGAGCCTGGCGCGTCTCGATGCGGGCGCGCTCGCCGGGGCAAGCCGGGCGATGGGATTCGCGGAGATGCACGCGGCAGTCGAGTGGAGCCGGCGCGGCATCGTGGCGCGTCCGCAGCTTCGCGCCCAGGTGGCGCAGGGGGAGACGGGCGGCGACTCCTGGCGCCGGGGATGGGCGACTGTGGCGCTGGCGTTAGGCGGCACGCCGCTGCCGCTGCGGGCGGAGGCCACCATCGGGGCGACGACCGCGGCCGACGCCGGCACGCCGGGGCGCGCGTTCGAGCAGTTCGCGGTGGGCGGGGGCGATCCGCCGTTCCTCGACGGCGCCTACCTCGGGCAGCGCGTCGCCATCCCGGCGGTGCCGGTCGGTCTTGCCTCGGGCCGCAGGCTCGGACTGGTGAAGCTGTCCACGCGCATCGCGGGGGCCCAGCCATATGCCATCTGGGTGGCGGCGGGCGACTCGCTCACGCGCTTCCAGCGCGTGCTGGGGGTGGAGCGGGAGTGGGATGTCCCGACCATCGGCTTCGCGCGGCTCCCGGGCGTGCGCGCGTGATTCGGTGCCGGTTATTCCATGGATGCGCCCTATCGCCAGAAGGTCCGCCCGTACCTCGGTATCACCTATCGCCCCTGACGCCGGTGGGGTCTCCCGCTCGTGGGTGCCGGAGTGCTGCAGGGGGGCAGGTGGGAAATACCCCGACTGCGCCGCGCGCGCGAGCGGGAGAGAGTTGAGGGCACGCCGCACGCAGCGGCGCGCACAGCAAGCGAGGCGCGGCATGGCATCCGGAACGGTGCTGATGCTCGTGGGTCCCGAGTACGAGGACCTCGAGGTGTGGTACCCGAAACTCCGGCTGGAAGAAGCGGGTTACACCGTCCCGCTGGCCGGACTGGGCGATCCGTCCTACAGGGGAAAGCACGGCTATCCGTGCCGTGTGGACGGCAATGCGCGCGAGTGGGGAGCCGACGACCTGCTGGGGATCGTCGCCCCGGGCGGATGGGCGCCGGACAAGCTGCGGCGCGACCCCGCGGTGCTGCAGCTGGTGCGTGAGGTGCATGGCGCCGGCAAGATGGTCGCAACGACCTGCCACGGACCCTGGATCCTGATCTCGGCCGGCATCGTCCGTGGGCGTCGCCTGACGAGCACTGTGGGAATCCGCGACGACCTGGCGAACGCGGGGGCGGAGTGGGTCGATGCCCCGGTCGTCGTCGACGGGAACCTCATCAGCAGCCGCCTCCCCGCCGACTTGCCGGCGTTCGGGCGGGCGATGGTGCAGTGGCTGGAGCGGGCCTAGTTTTGGCGCGCCCTTGCCGGGAGTCGTGCGGAGTCCCGCGCGTGCCTCGACCGGCACGCGCCGGCGGCGATCCGCCGTTCACCCCTGCCCTCTCGATGATGCCCCTGCTTCGTCCGCTCGTGGCCGGCGCCTGCCTACTGGTGATGCCGCTGGCGCTGGAAGCCCAGGCTCCGGTCATCCGCCCCCCGTCGCCCGACACCGTTCCCCGCCCCGCGCCCCGGGCGGGGGATGTGGCCTCGGTCGATGCGATCATCGCTGCGCTCTACGACGTGATCTCGGGCCCGGCGGGCGCCCGGCGCGACTGGACGCGGTTCCGTTCGCTCATGGTGCCGAATGCGCGGCTGATGCCGACCCGCCCCATGCCTAACGGGAAGGCCGAGGTGGTGATGTGGAGCGCCGACGACTACGTGAACTCGGCGGGCGCCCGCCTGGAGCAGATGGGCTTCTTCGAGCGCGAGGTCCATCGCGTGGTGGAGTCGTACGGCAACATCACGCACGTCTTCTCGACGTACGAGTCGCGCCGAACCGCCGACCTGTCGGAGAAGCCGTTCGCACGCGGGATCAACTCGATCCAGCTCCTCCGGGACGGCGATCGATGGTGGGTGGTGGGGATCTTCTGGGACGCGGAGCGCCCGGGGAACGAGATCCCCGCGAAGTACCTCCCCCGCTAGCCCCGCTCCGTGCCATACCGAAGATCTCCCGGCCTCCCTGATCCCCTACCTACGGCGCCGGGGGATTTTCCGTCTTGTGCCCTTCCGTGCCGCAGCACAGAATGCCGCGTCCTTTCCACCCGGGATCATTCAACATGCGCATAGGAGTTCCTCGCGAGTCCGCAGCCGGTGAACGGCGCGTGGCTCTCGTCCCAGAGAGCGTGGCGCGCCTCAAGAAGAGTGGCATCGAGGTACGCGTGCAGCGGGGCGCGGGCACCACCGCCTTCATCCCCGACGACGCCTACGCCACCGCGGGCGCCGAGTTGGTCGAAGATGCCGGCGCCGTGCTCGGCGATGCTGACGTCATCTGCAAGGTGCAACGCCCCTCACCCGCCGAGGCGGCGCTGGTCCGCGAAGGGGCGCTCGTCATTTCCCTGCTGCAGCCGTCGACGAGCGCGGACACGCTCGCGGCGCTCAACGCGCGCCGGGTGACGGCGCTGGCGCTGGAGCGCGTTCCGCGCATCACGCGGGCCCAGTCCATGGACATCCTGTCATCGCAGGCGACCGTCGCCGGCTACAAGGCGGTGCTGCTGGCGGCGATGCACACGCCCAAGCTGCTCCCGATGCTGACGACGGCCGCCGGCAACATTCCGCCGGCCAAGGCCTTCGTGGTGGGCGCCGGCGTGGCCGGCCTGATGGCGATCGCGACGGCGCGCCGCCTCGGGGCAGTGGTGTCGGGCTACGACGTGCGCGCCGCGGCCCGCGAGCAGGTGCTCTCCCTCGGCGCCACCTTCATCGGTCCCGAGCCGCAGCAGGACGCCGAGGCCGCCGGGGGGTATGCGCGCGAGCAGACGGAGGAGGAAAAGGCCCGGACGCTCGCGGCGCTCGCGGAGCACGTGAAGACGCAGGACATCATCATCACCACCGCGCAGATTCCCGGGCGACCCGCACCACGGATCATCACCGCTGACATGGTGCACAGCATGCGCCCCGGAACGGTGGTGGTGGACATGGCCGCCGAGAGCGGCGGGAACTGCGAGCTGACCAGGGCGGGCGAGGTCGTGGAGGTGAACGGCGTCGCGATCGTGGGGGCGGTGAACCTGCCAAGCTCCATTCCGTTCCACGCGAGCGTGATGTTCAGCAAGAACGTGCTCACGCTCCTGCAGCACATCACCACGAAGGAAGGCGCGCTCGCCCTCGACCTCGAGGACGAGATCGTCGCCCCCATGTGTGTCGCCCACGACGGGAACGCCCGCGCCTGATGGCGTCCCGGGGTTCTCGTCTTCTCGTCTTCTCGTCTTCTCGTCTTCTCCTCTCCCATGACTGATGCACTGATCACCGGGATCGTCATCTTCGTGCTGGCGACCTACCTCGGCGCGGAGCTGATCGGGCGCGTGCCGCCCACGCTGCACACACCGCTCATGTCGGGCGGCAACGCCATCTCGGGCATCACCGTCGTCGGCGCCGTCATCGTCGCATCGGCGGGACTCGGGTGGATCTCGTCCGTCCTCGGCTTCCTCGCGGTCGCCTTCGCCATGATGAACGTGGTAGGCGGCTACGCGGTCACCGACCGCATGCTCCAGATGTTCAAGAAGGAGGATGCGAAGTGATGTCCGCCTCCATCGTACGGCTGCTGTACCTCGTGGCCGCCGTCCTGTTCATCGTCGGGCTCAAGAAGCTCCAAAGCCCGGCAACCGCGCGCCGGGGGAACGCGATCTCGGGTGTGGGGATGCTGATCGCCATCGTGGTGACGGTGCTCGAGTTGGAGATCATCACCCCGGCGGCGATGATGGGCGGGCTCCTGGTAGGGTCGGCGCTGGGGTGGTGGATGGCGCGCGCCGTCAAGATGACGTCGATGCCGCAGATGGTCGCGCTGCTCAATGGCTTCGGCGGCGCGGCCTCGCTCCTGGTGGGTGGCGCCGAGTTCCTCAAGTCCGAGTTGCACGGCGAGCAGATCCCGCTCGACACCGGGATCACGATCCAGCTCTCGCTCCTCATCGGCGCGGTGACGTTCACCGGCTCGATGATCGCCTGGGCCAAGCTGCAGGAAGTGATGACGGGTAAGCCGATCACCTTCCCCGCCCAGAAGAGCTTCAACGCCCTGGTCTTCGTGGCGATCGTCGCGCTGAGCGCCTACCAGCTCTACACGCCGGACTCGCTGCTCTGGCCGTTCTACGCCGTCTGCGTCCTCAGCCTCGCCCTCGGGATCCTGCTGACGATTCCCATCGGCGGGGCCGACATGCCCGTGGTCATTTCCTTGCTGAACTCGTACTCGGGGCTGGCCGGGGCGATGACGGGATTCGTGATCAAGAACGACGTCCTCATCGTCTCGGGGGCACTGGTCGGCTCGTCCGGCATCATCCTCTCACAGATCATGTGCAAGGCGATGAACCGCTCGCTGGCCAACGTCCTGTTCGGCGCCTTCGGCGGCGCGACGGCGGCCTCGGGGAAGAGCGCGGCCGGGCTCACCGTCAAGTCGATCTCCTCCGAGGACGCGGCGATCCAGCTGGCCTACGCGCAGTCGGTGATCGTCGTCCCCGGCTACGGCATGGCGGTGGCGCAGGCGCAGCACACGGTGCGCGAGCTCGGGGAGCTCATCGAGAAGAAGGGGGGGACGGTGAAGTACGCCATCCACCCTGTGGCGGGGCGCATGCCCGGGCACATGAACGTCCTCCTGGCGGAAGCCAACGTCCCGTACGACAAGCTGTTCGCGATGGAGGACATCAACTCCGAATTCGACAACTGCGACGTCGCCATCGTGATCGGCGCCAACGACGTGGTGAACCCGGCGGCGCGCACCGATCCCTCGTCGCCGATCTTCGGGATGCCGATCCTCGACGTGGACAAGGCGAAGAGCTGCATCGTGCTCAAGCGCTCGATGGGCGCGGGGTTCGCCGGGATCGAGAACGAGCTGTTCTACGCCACGCGGACGTCGATGCTCTTCGGCGACGCGAAGTCGAGCCTGACCAAGCTGGTCGCCGAGATCAAGCAGCTGTAGGGTGCCGACGACACACGGGGGCGGACGGGGATTCTCCCCTCGTCTGCCCCCGTTCGTGTCGCCAGCCCCGTGGCGGCTCGCGAGCCGTCCCGCACGGCAGTGCGGCCGGCACGACGCTGGTCTGTCGGGAATCCTGCTGACACCATCCCGGGAAAAGACGGGGAAGCTCCTACTGCAGGACCGGGGATCCGGTGCCACACTCGCCCATGCCGCTGCAGCGCATGCTGCAGTGGGGGATGGTCCCGCGCGTCGCCCGACGCGCCGCCGCTGGCCCCATGCAGCCGGGACGGCCGGCTACGGAGATGTGGGGATCATCGGCGCACACTGGCCCAGGACGGTACGCATGCGATCGGGATTGCTCGTCGTCGGGGCGATGCTCGCCCCGTTCACCGCGCTCTTGGGCCAGGAGGGTCACGCCGCCGCGGCCTCGACCACCGACCCCGTCTCCCAGGCCATCGTCGGGGCGATCATCGCCGGTGTCTTCATCCTGTTGACGCTCGAGGCCGCGCATCGCGTGCTCGTCGCCATGGGGGCCGTGGCGCTCCTTTTCGTCATCTCCTATTTCACCCCCTATCGCCTGATCACCTTCGAAGGCGTCGCCCAGGCGCTGGACTTCAACGTCCTCGTCCTGCTGGCCTCGATGATGGCGGTGGTCGGCGTGCTCAAGTCCACGGGTGTGTTCGAATGGGGGGTCGGCCACCTGATGCAGCGCGCCGGCCCGCGCCCGTACGTCCTGCTCGCCCTCATCGGGTGGTTCACGGCATTGCTGTCGGCGTTCCTCGACAACGTCACGACCGTGATCTTCGTGACACCGATGGTCCTCGGGATGGCGCGTCGCCTGCGACTCGACCCGGCGGTCTACCTGCTCCCCATGATCATGGCGAGCAACATCGGGGGAACCGCCACGCTCATCGGCGATCCGCCGAACATCATGATCGGATCGGGGGCCAACCTGTCGTTCCTCGACTTCCTCGAGGACCTCACGCTCCCCTGCGCCCTGATGATCCTGTGGCTGGAGTGGTACACGAAGCGCTACTACGCCGATGCGCTGCGCGCCGCGCAGCCGGTCGGTGAGGGGGCGGCTTCGCTCCCCACGCCGCTCGCCGACCCGACGCTGGCGCGGTGGCTGGGCGTCATCTGCGCCGGGATCCTGGCCGGCTTCCTCACGCACCACCTCACGGGGATGCCCCCCGCGGTCCCCGCGCTGATCGGCGCCGCCGCCGCCCTCGCCGTGCAGGACCGGCTGTACATGCGATCGGCGCGTCCCACGGCGGAGGAGCGTACACATGGCATCTTGCACGTGACGGAGCACGACATCGAATGGCCGACGCTGTCGTTCTTCGGCTTCCTCTTCATCGTCGTCGGGGCGGCGGTACAGACCGGGCTCATCGAGCGGCTCGCGGGTGCCCTGCAGTGGACCGTGGTCTCGGGGGCGCATGTGATGGGGCTGTCGTCCTCGGGGACGCTCCTGTTCGCCGCGCTCCTCATCTGCTGGGTCAGCGGCGCCCTCTCCGCGCTCATCGACAACATCCCCTTCGTCGCCGTCGCCATTCCCATCGTCGCGCGCCTCATCCCGGGGATGGGGGCCAACGCCGACGTCCTCTGGTGGGCACTCTCGCTGGGCGCATGCCTCGGCGGGAACGGGACGGTGATCGGGGCGTCGGCGAACGTCACGACCGTGGGGCTCGCCGAGCACGAGGGGGTGCGGATCAGCTTCCGTGACTTCGCGCGGTACGCGGCGCCGATGACGGTCGGGACGCTCGTGATCGCATCGGGCTACCTCGCCCTTCACATCTACATGGGCAAGGCGGGGTCGTTCGCCGCCATGGCCCTGATCGTCGGCGTCGTCGCCACGGTGCGCCTGGTGAGCGGGCGCGTGGCGCGCGGTCCCGTCCCGCTACCCGGCCGCGCGGGAGGAGCCTAACGTGAACGTGCGCCCCCGCCATGCCGAGGGGCGCCGCACCGTGGAGAGGAGGAGGCGCCAGGCCGCGACCGGGTCGGAGAGCGGCGAGAGCCAGTAGCCCATCGTCCGCCGCTCGTAGCTCCCCCACAGGGCGAAGAGCATCAGGATGCGGATGGCGACGAGCACCTGGCTGGTTCGCAGGAGCGCCAGCCCGGCCAGTGTCCCCACCGGGAGCCTCCCCATGGCCGCCCCGGCGAGCA
The DNA here is from genome assembly GCA_001724275.1 of Gemmatimonadetes bacterium SCN 70-22. Lineage (NCBI taxonomy): Bacteria > Pseudomonadati > Gemmatimonadota > Gemmatimonadetes bacterium SCN 70-22. The sequence goes on along the minus strand of MEDZ01000022.1, from coordinate 19,555 downwards.
CGAGCCAGGGCAGTCCCTGGACCAGGGTGATGAACGCCACGTCGCTCCACTGACGCCGCAAGGTGGTCGCATCGCTCAGGTCGAACGAGCGCCCCCACTCGCGCCACATCTGCCGGACGCTCTCGTAGGCACGCACCTTGTAGAGCCGCGACCCCTCGAGGAAGCCGACGCGCACGCCCCGCGCCGCGAGGGCACGCGCCAGCGTGACGTCGTCGGCCCACGAGGCGCGCGCCAGCTCGTACCCCCCGTGCGCAAGCAGGACCGAGCGCCGCGCCAGGAAGCACTGCCCGTTGGCCATCACCCGGTCGGGTGACGGATCGGCCACCCCCGCGGCCCCCGCGCGATACACGAGCGTGAGGAGCATCGACGGCTGCAACCACTGCTCGCTGGCCGTCATCCCCGCGAATTGCGGCGAGAAGGAGACGACATCGTAGCGCAGCGCTTCGGCGGCGCGCACCACCGCGGCGACCATCCCGCGGTGCGGCTCGGTATCGGCGTCCACGCCGAGCACCCACTCCCCCGTGGCCTCGGCCAGCCCGCACTGCAGCGCCCATACCTTCCCAACCCAACCGGGAGGAAGCGGCGCATCGTGGACCAGCCGGAAGCGGGGGTCCCGCGCCGCCATCTCGCGTACCATGGCGTCGGTGCCGTCGCTCGAGTGCGAGTCGACCACGATGACCTCCTGCAGCGGGGCCCCCTGCGCGTGCAACCCCGCCAGGCAGGGGGCAATGCGCCGTGCCTCGTTCAGGGTGGCGACCACCACCGAGACGGACGGTCCCTCCCGCCCCTCGGGGAGCGGGAGGACGGCGGGGCGTCGTCGCCACCCGGGCGCCAGCCGCCACGCCAGGAGCACGAGCGCCGCCAGCTGCAGTGCCGCGAGGATCGCGATCATCGCCGCACCGACCGCACCCGACGCGCGGTGCGGGAGACGCACCGCGCGAGCGTGGAGGGCAGTGCCACGCGTGTCCCGCCGGCGACCGTCAGCGTCCGCCCGTCGCGGCGCGGGGCGAGCCGCCGTCGACCAGCCAGTAGGTGAACCATTGGCGAAGCCGACCCAGGCGATCGACGAGGAGCCACGGCTCGCCGGTGCGCGACAGGTCGTGCGTCGAACGCGGATACCGCACGAACTCCACCGGGGTTCCCTGCTTCTTCAGCCCGATGTACCACTGCTCGGCATCGGTCATCGGCGTGCGATGATCCTCCTCGGACTGCACGATGAAGGTCGGGGTCTTCACCTTCCGGATGTAGCGGATCGGCGACAGCGAGTCGTACATCGCCGGGTTGTCCCACGGCTTGCCGTAGAACTCGAACTCGGTGAGCCCCTGCGCATCGCTCGTCCCGTACCACGACCACCAGTTGCTGATCATGCGGTCCGCCTGCGCCGCCTTGAAGCGGTTCGTCTTGACCGTCACCCATGCAGTCATCACCCCGCCGTACGACCCCCCCGTGACCCCCATGCGCGTGGAGTCGACGTCCGCGCGCGCGGCGGCGATGTCCACGGCCTTCATCAGGTCCTGGTAATCCTCCGCGAACCAGCGGCCGCGCGTGGCGTAGGTGAACTTCGCACCGTAGCCTCCCGAGCCGCGCGGGTTGGTGAACAGCACCCACATTCCCGCCGCGGCCAGGTTCTGGAACTCGTCGAACCACCCCTCGCCGTACTGCGCGTGCGGGCCACCGTGAATGTAGAGCGCGAGGGGATACTTCCGCCCCGGCTGGTAGCCGTAGGGCTTCATCAGCCACCCCTCGATCTCCAGGTTCCCGACACTCCGGTACGTGAAGCGCTCGGCGTCGCTGAAGGCGACCTCCTTGAGGAGCGCGTCGTTGAAGCTCGTCAGGCGCCGCTCGCCGGAGCCATCGATGTTGGCGATGAAGAGCTCCGTCGGCTTGTCCATGCTGGTCGCCACGTACGCCACCAGCTTCCCCGACGCATCGATCGACGTGCCGCGCACCTGTCGCCGCCCGCCGATGACCTCGGTGCGCGCCTTCGTGGCCGGGGCGACATGGAACATCGCGCTCCGCCCGCCCATGCTGGCCCACATCGCGATGCGCCCGTCGGGGAGCCAGTCGTACTGGTCCGGCTCGTACTGCCACTCCGCCAGCAGGTTCGTCGGCGTCCCACCCTTCACGTCCACCACGTACAGCGAGCGGTTGCTCATGCGCGTCGGCGCACTGATGAACGAGATGCGCTCCCCGTCGGGCGACCAGGCGACGTCGCTCTCGCTCCCCATCGCGCTCGTCAGGCGCCGCGGCGTCCCGCCGTTCACCGGGATGATGAAGATGTCGGCGTCGTTGCGGGGCGCCTCGTCGCGCCGGGCGTTGTACGGGAGGCGCGCCAGCGAGTCGCGTTCCGCCTCCACGACGGAATCGGGGCGGAGCTGGGCATCGGCGACGAAGGCAATCCACTGCCCATCCGGCGAGACCGTCGCCCCCCGGCGCGAATAGGGCGTGCTGTCGATCATGCGCCTCGCCCCGGCGCCGTCCAGCGGCTGCATCCAGACCTGGACCGGGCGATAGCTGCGCGCCTCGCGCGGTCCCGGCAGGAAGCCCTGCCCGTTGGCCTTGTACCGCATCTCCGTGATGTGCCGCCCGTCGAACCGGGCAGGGTCGACCGGCCGGGTGATGGCACCGTGCGGCGGGCGCGCCATGGGCTGCATCCGGGCCAGGGGGTCCCGGCGCGCGGTGTCGGCGCGCGCCGAGTCGGGCGCGGTCGGCTCGCTCCACACCACGAAGCGCTTGTCGTTAGGCACGGAACCGGCGGGGTAGCGATCGGTGGACACCGCCTCGCCTCCCGGCTGGTCCATTCGGAGCCCCCAGGAACGCCCCCGCCCGCCCCCTGGCCGCTGCGACGAGAAGAGGAGCCAGCTCCCGTCGGGCGACCACCGCGGGTTCGACGACTCGTATCCCGCGGAGGTGAAGCGTTGCGCCTCGCCCCCCGCCGTGGGGACGACCCAGACCTCGCTGTGGCGGCGGTTCTCCCCCTCCCGCACGGTGGTCACCGTGAACGCCACGCGCTTGCCGTCCGGAGAGATGGCCGGGGAGGACAGCGTGGTGACCTTGTACCAGTCCCCCGGCGCGAAGGGACGAAGGGGGCTCCCCTGTCCCCCCGCCGCCGTCGCAGCGGCCCCAAGGGAGAGGATGATCGACAGCGTGCTTCGCATGGCGTTGGCTCCCGCATGGCTCGAATGGTGCTAAACTCCGGCCGGGCGCCCGACGGCGCCAGTGCCGACTGCCTCCAATACGAAGCGCCTGCCGACAATGCTGCCGCTCCGATCGCTCGGGTTGCGCCCCCCGCCCGCTGGGTCAGCCGAGCGATTTCCATTTTCCGTCCCCGCGATCCGGACGCTCGGGATACTGGAATTCCCGACCCCGGTCACCTTCTTCGTGGGCGAGAACGGCTCCGGCAAGTCGACGTTGCTGGAGGGGCTCGCCGCCGCCACCGGAGTGCAATCCCTCGGGAGCGAACTGCGCGTGGACGCCGACGAGTCGCTGCAGGCGCAACGCGCCCTCGCGGCCTCTATCGCCCTCACGTGGCGCGGCGCGCGCACCCGGCGTGGATTCTTCCTGCGCGCCGAGGACTTCTTCGGCTTCACCAGGACGATCGCCCGCATGCGTGCCGCCCTGCTCGCGGAGATCGCCGAGGTCGAGCTCGAGTACCGCGACCGCAGCGACTGGGCGCGCGCGCTGCGGCTCGGCCCCCTCGCGGGCTCGCTGCGTGACATGGAGACGCGCTACGGGATCGACCTCGACGCCCATTCGCACGGCGAGAGCTTCCTCAAGCTGTTCCAGTCCCGGTTCGTGCCGGGCGGGCTGTACCTCCTCGACGAGCCGGAAGCCCCCCTGTCGCCGCAGAGCCAGCTCGCCCTCATCGCGATGCTGAAGGAGATGGTCGGCGCGTCGTCGCAGTTCATCATCGCGACGCACTCGCCGATCCTCCTCGCCTTTCCCGGTGCGACGATCTATTCGTTCGATGCGCGCCCGGTCGAGGCGGTCCCCTACGAGGCGCTGGAGCACGTCGCCCTCACACGCGACTTCCTCACCGACCCCGAACGCTTCCTGCGGCACCTCTGACGGCGCCCCGGTGCCGGGCACGACCCCTCCCCGTCCGCATCGGGGCCCGAGGTGAGCGTACGCCAATCGCCCGCATCCGCACCGCCTCGTCAGGGGACGCGCCGCGCGGTACGTTGTACGACCGTCGGGGTCACGTCGTCCCGCCGCCCGTCGCCTCCGCCATGCCTCCGTCCCTCGACGCCCCCGGTGCCCGCATCCTCGCCATGTGGCGGCGTCTCGCGCGCCGCCCGGGCGGCATCTGGCTGTTCAATCGCCTGCTCGGGCGCATGGTCCCGTACACGGGGGCGCTGGGCGCACGCGTCGTCGAACTCGCCCCCGGACACGCCGTGTGCGTCCTCCGCGACCGCCGCGCCATACGGAACCACCTGCGTTCGGTGCATGCCGTCGCGCTCGCCAACCTCGCGGAGCTCTGCAGCGGGACGGCGATGCTCACGGCGCTCCCTCCGGGCACGCGCGGCATCGTGGTGCGCCTGGAGATCGACTATGCGAAGAAGGCCCGCGGGACGCTGACGGCGCGCGCGGATGTGCAGCTGCCGGAGGTGAACGCGCCGCTCACCCTCCACCCCGAGGCCACGATCGTCGATGCCTTCGGCGACCTGGTGGCGCGCGCCCGCGTGACGTGGAACGTGCAGCCCGAGGGATGGCGCGACACCGGTGGTCGTTAGGCACCCGATGGACACCCCGCTCACCCGGCACGCCGGCATCGAGCTCCCCATCCTGGGCGGGGCGATGTACCCGTGCTCGAACCCCGAACTGGTGGCCGCCATTTCCGCCGGCGGGGCGCTCGGCATCGTCCAGCCCGTCTCGCTCACGTACGTGCACGGGCACGACTTCCGCGAGGGGATCCGCCTCATCCAACGCCTCGCCGGCGGACGCCCGGTCGGGATGAACGCCCTCATCGAGTCGACCGCGCGCGCCTACCACGAGCGCATGGTGCGCTGGGTCGATGTCGCGCTCGAGGAAGGCGTCCGCTTCTTCGTCACCTCCCTCGGGAACCCGCGCTGGGTGTGCGACCGCGTGCATGCCGCAGGGGGCGTCGTGTACCACGACGTCACCGAGGCCAAGTGGGCCCGCAAGGGAGCGGACGCGGGGTGCGACGGGCTGATCGCCGTCAACGCGCGCGCAGGAGGGCATGCCGGGTCGCGCACGGCCCAGGCGCTGTTCGAGGAGCTCGCCCCCTTCGCCCTCCCCCTCGTGTGCGCCGGCGGGATCGGGGATGTCGAGGAATACGTGCACGCCCTCTCCCTCGGCTACGCGGGCGTCCAGATGGGGACCCGATTCATCGCCACGCCCGAGTGCTCGGCGCACCCGCGCTACAAGCAGGCGATCGTCGATGCCGACGAGCGCGATATCGTCCTCACCGAGCGCCTGACGGGCGTCCCCGTCGCCGTCATCAACACGCCGTACATCCAGCGCGTCGGGCTGCGCGCCGGCGCCATCGCGCGAGTGCTCCTGCGCGGTCGCCGCACGAAGAAGTGGATGCGGACCCTGTACGCGGCGCGATCGGTGCTCAGCCTCAAGCGATCGAACGCCCGTGGCGACGCCGCGCGCGATTACTGGCAGGCCGGGCGAAGCGTGGCGGGGATCCACGCCATCGAACCGGTGGCGACCATCCTCGATCGCTTCCGGCATGCCGACGTGACCCGTTTCGCCACCCGACATTCTCCCGCCTGACCCATGCCGACCCCGATCCTGCAGCGCGAGACTCGCCGCACCGCACCACACCGTCCATCCGGGCGCCCTCCCGGCCTCCGGGGCGTGCGCCGGATGCATCCGTTCGTTGGCCTCGCGCTCGCCGCGATGGTCGCGCTCGCGGTGCCGTGGCGTGCGCTCACTGCGCAGGGCAGCGCACGCGCGACGCTCGCGGTGGTCGGCGGGCGGATCATCGACGGCTACGGCGGGCCCGTCATCGAGGACGGCGTCGTGCTCGTCGCCGGCGAGCGCATCCTGGCCGTCGGGCGCCAGGGCGAGGTCACCGTCCCCTCCGGCGTCCCGATCGTCGACGCCAACGGCCACACCGTGATGCCCGGGCTCATCGACATGCACGTGCACCTGCACATCCTGGGGCACGGCGACTACCAGCGCTGGGACGACCTGTACGGGACGCGCGATGCCTCGCTGGTGATGCCGATCGCGGCGCGGCAGCTCCTCATGGCGGGGGTCACGTCGGCCCGCGACCTGGGCGCACGCCTGGACGACATCCTCGCCGTCAAGCGGCGCATCGCGGCCGGCGAGATCCCGGGGCCGCGGCTCTTCGTCTCGGGGCCGTTCATCCAGCACGAGGCCTACGAAGCGTACGAGCAGCCGTTCCGTTGGGGGGTGAGTGGCGCCGACGACGCCCGCCGGAAGGTGCAGCGCATCATCGACGCCGGCGTCGACGTGGTGAAGCTGATCGACCAGGACCAGATGACCGACGCCGAGGTGGCGGCGGTGGTCGAGACGGCGCACCGGAACGGGAAGCCGGTCGTGGCCCACGCCCACCGGATGGCGGAGATCCGCGTGGGGCTGCGGCATGGGATCGACAACTTCGAGCATACGGGACTCGGCACCGCTCCGGGATATCCCGAGGACATCCTGCAGCAGCTGCGCGAGCGCAATTCCGCGCTCTACTGGACCCCGACCGTCTCGCCGCTCTACACCCTCTATTACACCGGCTCGGTCTTCCCCGAGCGGCTCGACGACCCGGCGTGGCGGGAGTTCATGCCTAACGACATGGCCCGGGAGATCCGCGCCTCGCTGTCGCAGATCCCGCACCTGCCGTACTACGCGCTCTTCCCCTCCCGACTCCCGCTCCTTCCCACCAAGTTCCGGCAGCTGCGCGACGCCGGCGTGCGCCTCATGATCGGTACCGACGCCGGGATCCCGGCGATGTTCCACAACGACGCCACCTGGCGCGAGATGGTCAAGTTCGTCGAGCTCGGCGTCTCGCCCATGGAGACGATCCAGTCGGCGACGCTCTGGCCGGCGCGCTTCCTGCGCCGCGAGCACGACCTGGGCGTCCTCGCGCCCGGCCGCCTCGCGGACCTCATCCTCGTGCGCGGCGACCCGCTGACCGACATGACGGTGATGCGCGACGTACGCGTGGTGATCCAGGGTGGCAAGCGCGTGAAGTGATCATCCCCCCGGTGGCCATCACCGGCGACGAAAGGACGGACCAATCCCATGGTACTCGAAGTGCGTGAAGTGTCGCGCAAGACCCCGCGCGATGGACGGCTCGAAATCAGCGCGACCACCGCGCGACGCCTGGCCAGCATGGGCCACTTCGCCGTCGAGGTCGGCCTGCAGCGCACGCCTGGGGCGATCGAGGCACTCGCCTGCCAGTGCGAGAAGGGGGGCGGTGCGTCGGGACACGTGCACCATTTCGTCCAGTCGGTGCTGTTCACCGCGCTCGCCCCGGGTGAGACCGTCGTGCTCGAGTTACTGGACGAGGGCGTCGTCTCGGTGGCGCGTGCGCACCCGCTGCGCCCGGAGTAGCGGCGCCTGACGTAGTCGCGCCCGGAGTGGTCGCGACACTCAGCTCGCCGCCCGGCGCGCGGCCGGCGCGCGCGTCAGCTGGCGCTTGAACGTGTGCAGGACGCAATGCACACCGCCGTTCTCCCGGATCTCGCCCGGACGCAGGCCGGTGTAACGCTTCATCATGTTCCGCAACGACGTCCCCGACGGGAAGTCCAGAAGCAACGCGACCTGCTCCACCGACCGCCCCGGATCCTCGAGCAGCCGCGCGGCCACGAGGAGCCGGCACCAGGAGATGATCGCGCTCGGCGTGGGAAGGCGTGCGCTCCCCAGGCGATCCACGAGCGTCTTGCGATGCACGTGCAGCGCAACGGCCACGTCCTCCACCGTGAGCGAGCGACGAGCGTTCTCGATGCAATAGCGCAGCATCGGCACCACGTTCGGCGGGACGAGCGACTCCAGCTCGGCCAGGATGATGCGCGCCGAGCAGTGATCGGCCGCGGTCGTCAGCGCCGCGCGCAGCGTGTGACGCAGGTCGTCGACGCCACGGAGCACGAGGTCGTTCACTCCCGCCCGGGCGAAGGCGAGGACGTCGCGTGAGGTGTCCGGCGAGATCGCGCAGTAGAGCACGACCGGCACGCTTGGAAAATCCTCACGAATGTGGCGCACCGCATCCAGTGTGGAACGCCCCTCGCGGTCGCGCAGGTCGACGACGATCACGCGTGCCAGGTCGTGCTCGACGAGGGCGAGCAACTCGCCCTGGCGCTCGCAGAATCGCACGCTCCCCTGGCCGCGCATGGCATCCTGCAGGCGCGCCCTCGAGGCGGAATCCCAGACGAGCGCACAGACCATCATGCGGTGAATCGTAGGTGAAGGTTACACCGTGTATGGGAACTGCCCATACGATGTCGGTGCGCATCGAGCGGACGTGACAGACTTCTCCCATCCACCCACTTCACCCAGAGGAACACCTCATGTCCCGCGCCATTCGCCTTGCCGCCTACGTCCTTGTCGCCGCCAGCCTCGCTGCCTGCTCCTCGTCGCCGATGGGCCCCGACGGCGCCGCCAAGTGCAACCCGGCGTCAGACAAGTGCGTGAACGCGGACTTCGTCAACCCCCATGTGGACTTCGTGAACCCGCACGTCGACTTCGTCAATCCGCACGTATAGTCGCGAAGGCGAGTTCGTCCGCCTCGGGCTCGAATGCCTCGAGCGCCGAGACGACGCTCCTCGAAGTGCTGGCGAGCTCGCGCGGTTCGGTCAGTCGCGCCGTCCGCGCGAGCTCGTCCCGCTCCACCTGATGCAAAAGCTCGTGATATCCGCGGGCCGACGCAATCTTCTGCACCTCCTGGCGTACCCGCTCGGCGCCGACCTCATCGCCGAGCGCCAGGTGGGCCGCGGACAGGTGATACAGCGCTTGCGCGTTCTCGTACGGGAGCGCCGAGCCTTCGGTGGTCTCGGCGACTTCTCGCGCGATGCGCGCCACCAGCGGGCGCTGCTCCAGACGGCCCGCCGCAAGCGCAGCGCCACCAAGCGCCGACAGCCGGATACGCAGCAGATTGGTTCGCGCCAATGCGGAGATGAAGCCCCGCAGCGCCGCTCGCGGGTAGCCGTACTCGAGGCAGAGCTGCGACAGGTTCACCAGCGTTTCCGCCTCTCGCGTGACATCGCCGACGGCCAGCCGGAACGCGTCCCAGCCGTGGCGGATCGAGCCGTCAGAATCACCCGTCACGCAGGTGACGATGGTGAGCCCCTGATGGGCGTAGAACTCGAGTTCGCGCGAGTTGGCGCTGACGGCCAGGTTGAGACCGTGCTGGAAGAAGGCGCGTGACCGCGGATAGTTGCCGCGGATGCGGGCAATCACCCCCCGCCCGAGCGACGAGCGCGACAGGAGTTCCGAGTCCGACGAGCGCTCTCCGATCGCGCTCGCCACGCGATAGAGCTCGTCAGCGCTGTCGAGCTCACCAAGCTGGCGCGCGATGCGGGCCTGGTCCGCAGCCAGGAGTCCGCGCTCCCGGTCGGTCGCATCGGCCGCCACAGTGCGAGCGAAACCGAGCGCGGAGAAGGCTACGAAGAGCGCTCCCGACTCCACCATCCGCGCGGCGAAGCCTCGGCAGGCCCGCGAAACCAGGTCCGCCCCCGCTCGCGTCTCGATCGCCGACAACCCGGCGATCATCATCTGCAGATCGCGGACGTGGGCCGGATCGGACTCCTCGGAATCGCCGATCGAGTCCGCCAGGTCGCGGAGCGCGTTGGCGGACTGCAGCGCCAACTGGTCGCGCACCGGTTCGCCCGCCTTGGCGAGTCGACCCAGACAGTGCGCCAGCAGGAGCCATACGGTATCCGCGTTCCCGAACTCCGATCGGCGGTGCTCTCGATCGAGGTCGGAACGATAGGCTTCGAGCGGACTGAGCGGAGCGAGCATGAACTCCAGTGACCAGTGAGGATATGGGGAGGCAATACTTCGCCTCCACAGGCATTTGCACAAGGGCCAGGACTTACACCCGTTGCAGAGGACGTGCCGCCCACGGGTAGCCTGCGCAGCGGCGAATTGTACGTGATGTGGAAACGCACATTGCACATGCCAAGTGACGTGCCTACAGCGTCTTACATGGCATGCGCGCAGGGAGCGCATCAGCCGCGCGCCAGGCCGTTGTCTCGCAGGTTGCAACGCCACCCGCATCGTGCCTTCGTGGCTCGATCTCCGGTCGTGAGTCCCGGCAACAGGTCGGGTGGCGTCGCATCCACAGGAACGCGACGCGCGGAAGGCGCGGCACCCGGAAGCCAGACCGGCTGCCCCCGCCCGCCAGCGTTGCCGTCCTCGTCCTCCGACGCTAGCCGTTGTAGATCGCGCCGCCGGCGGCCCGGTAGCTGGCGAGGACCGCGCGTGCCTCCTCCCGGAGGGGCCCGGCTTCGACCGACACTCCACGCCGCCGCAGGTAGGCGAAGGTGTCAGGGAAGACCGGGCCTTCATCGAATCCGAGGGCCTCGGCGTCGTCGCGACGGGCGGCGAAGATCACCCGGCGCAGTCCGCTCCAGAGAATCGCGCCGAGGCACATCGCGCACGGTTCGCACGACGTGTAGAGCTCGAGCGGTTCGCCCCCCTTGCCCCCCTCGCCCTCCTCGCCCCCGCCGGTCGACGACGCGAGGGTGAAGCTCCCGCGCCGGGCGCTCGCACGCATCACCGCCATCGTCTCGGCATGAAGCACGGCGTTGTTCAACCGGACGACGGAGTTGACCCCGACGGCAACGAGGCGCCCGCTCGACGCCTCGAAGATCGCGGCGCCGAATGGTCCACCGCTCCCCTCCTCCACGTTGCGCCGCGACAGGGCGATCGCCACCCGCATGCGGTCGAGGGGAGCCTCGTATCGCTCACCCACGCGCTCCAGCTCCTCACACCACGGGGGGAGCGCGATCACCAACCGGAGCGATTCCATGTTCGGCGCGCCTCAGGGATCCTGGAGCGCCCTGGGCGCGCGCACATCGAAGGTGCGCCTGATGCGGACGGTGCGATCGAGTTCATCGACCCCCTGCAGCACCTTGAGCCGGAGATCGGGCGGGAGGTCGGTCCGTCGGTCGAGGAAATCGCGCACCGTGGCCAGCGCCGCATCGCTGGTCTGGCCGTCCAGGAAGCCCCCGATCCACGCGCCAACGTAGAAGATGCGCCGGTTACGCTGAATCCAGGGGAGCGAATCGAGCGCGGGGGTGAGGAACCCCAGGGTCAGGTCCTGCGACTCGAGGGCGTTGAAGGCATCGAGCGAGGCCGTCGCCCAATCCTCGTTGAGCGAGGTGTCGGCGAAGTAGCGCTGGAAGTACTCGCGCTTGGTGGCCGAGTCGGGACGGGCGGCCCGGGCCACGAAGGCCCGGCGCGCTCCCTCGGGGGTGCGGTCGCGCCCCTCCTCCTCCGCCAGTCGCGCCATCGCACCCGGGGCTCCCAACGCGACCAGGCGCGTCACGATCGCCCACCGCGTCGGCGGTCGCAGCGGCTCTCCCGCCACCTGCGAGCTGTCGAGCATCCCGGCGAGCTGATCGACGGCGGGGTGCGTCGCCACTACCCGAACCCAGGCGTCGAAGTTCGCCTTCCGGATGCCGTACGGCATCGTCGCGTCGTTCGCCGCGCTCAGGAGCGCGCGCTCCACGTCGGGGAGAAGGGCATCACGCATGACCGGCGAGAGGTACGCGGCCGTGGCCCGACCCAGCCGGCTGACGATTCCGGAGACGATCTGCTCGTCGCGCTCGCGGGGGAGCTCGCGCAGTGCCACGCGGACGAACCGCTCGGGTGAGAGGAGCGCCTCGCGCACCAGGTCCCACATGGCCCCCCAGAGCATGGCGCGCAGGAAGGGATCGCGAATGCTGCCGATGTCGCGCTCGACGGTGTTGAGGCTCCCGGGATCGAGCAGCGTCAACGCATACGCGTAGTCACGCGAGTTCGCGAAGACGAAGGCGGGGGCGGGGCGCCCGCTCAACTCGTCCACGACCGTGGTGTCACCCGTGACGGTGAGCGGGATGCGCTGCGCCTCCCCTCGTTCCGGCTGCACCAGGAGCTCGAGCCGGATCGGCCACGGACGCGCCCCCGAGAGGGGCCGCGCCGGGCGCTGGACGATGGCGAAGCGGGTGATCTTCCCATCGCGCACATCGAGCCGCTGCTCGAGAACCGGCATACCCGGGCGCAGGATGTAGTCGTCGCCCCACGCGGCCAGCGGCCGATGCGCTGCCGTGCCGACCGCGTTCAGGAGGTCGCGCCAGGTGGCGTTCGCGTAGCGATGGCGCCGGACGAAGGTGCGCAACCCGTCGCGGAACGGCTCGTCCCCCACCAGGTAGTTGAGCTGCTTCAGGACGCTCGGCGCCTTGTTGTAGACGATCGCCCCGTAGTTGCTCTTGGCCTGGTCGAGGTTGCCGAGCCGTTGCCAGACCGGGGTCGTCCCCTCACTGGCGTCGACGGCGTAGGCGGCGGGCTTGTTGCGCAGGTAGAACGACTTCCAGGCTTCCGAGGCGGGATCCAGGGCGTCCTGCATCTTGGCCGCCATGTAGGTGGCGAACCCTTCCTTCAGCCAGAGGTCATCGAACCACCGCATCGTGACCAGGTCGCCGAACCATTGGTGCGCGACCTCATGGTAGATGGTGGCAGTACGACCGAGTCGCTGCGGCAGCGTGGGGCGTTCGCGAAAGACGAATCGCTCCTCGCTGTAGAAGATCGCCCCCGGGTGCTCCATCCCCCCGAACGGGAAGGCAGGCGCCAGGACCACGTCCAGCTTCTGGAACGGGAACGGCGTCCCGAAGTACTCCTCGAGCCAGCTCGCCGCGCGGTCGTTGGCCAGGATGATCGAGTCGGCGTCGACGTCGGCCAGGCGGGACCGGCGCACATAGAGGGAGATCGGCTTGCGGCTTCCCGGCGAGCGGAGCTCCTCCCACGGCCCGGCGGCGAAGGCGATCAGGTACGTGCTGATCGGCTCGCTCTCGCGGAAGGTGGTGAGCATGCCGCGGGAGGTCGAATCACTCGTCAGGCGCGTGCCATTGGCGACCGCCTTCCATCCGAAGGGGGTCGTGAGGGTCAGGGTGACCCGCGCCTTGAGGTCGGGCTGGTCGAAGCAGGGGAAGAGGAGGTTGGCGTCGGACGGGACGAGGAGGGTGTACAGGTACGTCGCCGAGTCGGAGGGATCCTTGACGCGGATGATGCTGGCACCGGCAGCCGCAATGGGGGTGGCGAATTCCACGTCGACGCGATTGGCGCCGGCGTGCACGGCGCCGGCGGGAATCCGGATGTGGGCGCCGTTGTACTCGACGGTGGGGAGGAGACGCCCATTGGCGCGCACCCGGCCGTGGAGGGCCCCGCGGAAGTCGAGGACCACGTCGCCGCCGCGGCGCAGGTTGAAGCGGATGGCGACGCGCCCCACGGCGGAGTCGCTCCCCGTCACATCGAGCACCAGGTCGTAGCGCACATCACGGATGCGCTCGGCGCGGTGGGTGGCCAGGGCGAGCGCAATGCCCGGGCCGGTGAGGGAGTCGCGCCGCTCCTGTCCCTGGGCGACGGCCGAAAGCAGGAGCAAGGCGGCGAGGGCGATGGGGCGTCGCATGGGAGGAGCGTAGTCGAACGCCGGTGCGCATGGAAGAGCCGCGCCGGGTGCGTGCCCCACTTCCGGCAACGGCGCCCCGAGGGGATCTTCCCTTCGCACCTTATCTCGCGAGTGAAACGGATATGCGCATCACGAAGGTCGGCGTGATCGGGGCCGGGGCGATGGGGAGCGGGATCGCGGCGCTCGCCGCGTCGGCGGGGGTCCCGGTGGTGATGCTCGACATCCCGGGCGATCCGGACCGGAATGGCATTGCCCGGGCGGGGCTGCAGCGCGCGCTCAAGGCGAAGCCCGCCCCCTTCATGGACGGCTCGCGCGCCGCACTCGTGACGACGGGGAACACCGACGATCACTTGCACCTGCTGGCGGAGTGCGACTGGATCGTGGAGGCCATCGTCGAGCAGGTGGAGCCGAAGCGGGCGCTGTACGCCCGCCTGGAGTCGGTGCGCCGGGCAGGGACGATCGTGTCGTCCAACACGTCGGGGATCCCGATGCGCCTCCTGACGGAGGGGCGGAGCGTCGATTTCACGCGGCACTTCCTGGGGACGCACTTCTTCAATCCGCCGCGCTACCTCCACCTGCTGGAGCTCATCCCCACCGAGGAGACGGCGAGCGCGGTGGTGACCACCATCCGCCATTTCGCCGAGCGGATCCTGGGCAAGGGCGTGGTGCTCGCGAAGGACGTCCCCGGCTTCATCGCCAACCGCCTTGGCATCTTCGGGATGGTGCAGACGTTGCGCCTGATGGAGGAGTTCGACCTCTCGATCGACGAGGTGGATGCCCTCACCGGCCCGCTGATCGGTCGAGCGAAGTCCGCGACGTTCCGCACGGGCGACATCTCCGGGATCGACGTCCTCGCGCACGTCGCCGCCGGCACCTCGGCGACGACGGGGGAAGACTTCACCCTGCCGGGGTGGGTCGGCGCGCTGGTGAGTTCCGGGCGCCTGGGCGACAAGACCGGTGGGGGCTTCTATCGCAAGGAGAAGGACGGGATCCTCACCCTCGACTGGAAGACGCTGGACTATCGGCCGCAGCAGAAGGCCCGGTTCCCGGAGCTGGCCTTCGTGGAGAAGGTTCCGCTGCACCAACGCTTGCGCGCGTTCGGGACCGCCGGGGGAAAGCATGCCGAGTTCGTGCGCACGTTGCTGCTGACGGTGGGGCACTACACGATCGACAAGACCCCCGAGCTGGCGCACGACATCGTGTCGGTGGACCGGGCCATGGAGTGGGGATATGCATGGGAGATGGGCCCGTACCGCCAGATGGACGCGCTCGGGCTGGACTTCGTGCGCGCCGGGCTGGCGCAGCGCGGGCTGGCGGAGCCGATGCTGCTGCGGAAGGCGCAGGAGTCGTTCTACCGCGACCTCAGCAGCGGCCCGCGGCACCTGACGTTCGTCGGCGACTACGCCCCCATCGAGGGGATCCCGGGACACATCGACCTCCCGCTGGTGGCGCTGCGGAGCGGGACGCTGGAGCGCAACGAGGGGGCGGCGCTCCTCGACCTCGGCGACGGCGTCCTCCTGCTCGAGTTCCGGGGCAAGATGAACACCCTGGGGGCGCCGGTGTTGCAGCTGTTGGAATCGGCGGAGCGAACGATCGCGAGCGGCGGTTACGCCGGGCTCGTCATCGGGAACGACGATCCCCGCACCTTCTCGGCGGGGGCTGACCTCGCCCCGGTGGTGCAGGGAGTGCAGGACGGCGCGTGGACGATGCTGGAATCGGCCGTGACGGCCTTTCAGCAGTCGGTGATGTCGCTGCGGCGGGCCCCCTTCCCCATCGTCGCCGCCCCGTTCGGGCTGGCGCTCGGTGGAGGCTGCGAGCTCTCGCTCCATGCGGCGAGGGTCCAGGCGCACGCCGAGCTCTACATGGGGCTCGTCGAGGTGGGGGTCGGGCTCCTTCCGGGCGGCGGGGGGACCAAGGAACTCCTCTTCCGCTTCACCAGGGAGCTCCAGCGCTACGACGAGGCCGACCCCTTCGAGGCGGTCAAGCGCGCCTTCCGGCTCATCACGATGGCGACCACGAGCAGCAGCGCCCTGGAGGCGCGCGCGCTCGGCTTCCTGCGCGACGGCGACCGGATCACGATGAACCGTGACCGCTTGCTGGCCGACGCCAAGGCCCGGGTCCTCGACCTCGCCCCCGATTACGTCGCCCCCGTCCCCATGACCATTCGCGCGTTAGGCAAGGAGGCGATGGGGAACCTGCTGTACGCCGTCTGGGCGATGCGGGAGGCGGGCTACATCACCGCCCACGAGGTGAAGATCGCGACGCACGTGGCCTACGTCCTCTCGGGAGGCGACGGGCCGCCGCGCGACGTGACGGAGCAGGACATCCTCGACCTCGAGCGCGAGGCGTTCCTCGCGTTGCTCGGGACCCGGGAGACGCAGGAGCGCATCGTCCACACCCTCAAGACCGGCAAGCCGCTTCGCAACTAGCGCGCACGGAGACCACGAGAGATGCCAGACGCAGTGATCGTCAGCGCGGTGCGTACCGCGGTGGGGCGCGGCAGGAAGGATGGGTCGCTGGCCGGGGTCGCCCCGATCGACCTGTCGGCCCTCGTGCTGCAGGAAGCCGTCAAGCGGGCCGACCTCGACCCGAGGACCATCGACGACGTGATCTGGGGGTGCGCGATGCCCGAGGGGGCCCAGGGACTCAACGTGGCGCGTCTCGCCGTCCTGCGGGCCCGCCTCCCGGTCGACGTCCCGGCGGTGACGGTCAACCGATTCTGCTCCTCCGGGCTGCAGAGCATCGCCATGGCGGCACAGGCCATCATGAGCGGGATGGCCGACGTGGTGATGGCCGGCGGCGTGGAGATGATGAGCCAGGTCCCGATGGCCGGGCACCACCCGCGATTGCACCCGGCGATGACCGAGGAGATGATCGCGATGGGGCTCACCGCCGAGCGCGTGGCCGAGCGGTGGCAGGTGAGCCGCGCCGACCAGGACCAGTACGCCTATGAGAGCCACGCGAAGGCCGCGCGGGCGCTCGAGCGCGGCGCCTTTCGCGACCAGGTGATCCCGGTCCCGGTCGAGCGGGTCACGTGGCACGGGACCCGGAAGGACGTGGAGGAAGGGCTGTTCGCGGTGGACGAGCTGGTCCGCACCGACACCAGTGTGGAGCGCCTGGCGAAGCTTCCGGCCGCCTTCAAGCTCGGAGGGAGCGTGACCGCCGGCAACTCTTCACCCTACAGCGATGGTGCAGCCGCTGTCACCGTCATGAGTGCCGCGCGGGCGACGGCGCTCGGGCTCCGTCCCCTGGCGCGCGTGGCGTCGTTCGCCGTCGCGGGCGTCGACCCCGACGTCATGGGCGTGGGACCCATCAAGGCCGTGCCCAAGGCACTCGCCCGGGCGGGGATCACGATGTCGCAGCTCGGGCTCATCGAGTTCAACGAGGCGTTCGCCTCACAGGCCCTGGCGGTGGCGCGCGAACTGGAGATGCCGATGGATCGGGTGAACGTGAACGGCGGCGCCATCGCCCTCGGGCATCCGTTGGGCGCGACCGGCGCCAAGCTCACCACCCAGCTGGTGCACGAGCTCGGGAAGCGAGGCGGCGGATTCGGTCTCGTCACGATGTGCATCGGGGGGGGGATGGGGGCGGCGGGCGTCTTCGAGGTCTACCCGGCCTGACACGGCCTAGGGGGCGCTCCCCACGTGTCCCCGCTCCACCGCTCGCACGGCGGCGGCACCGAGCGTGGACACCACCTGGTCGAGCCCGGCAAAGCGAGGGTCGCGCGTCAGCCCCTTCACGAACCGGGCGTAGATCTGCTGCGCGATCACGGCCACCTTGAACAACCCGTACGCGTAGTAGAACACCGGGTTCGTCACGGTCCGTCCGGTGGCGTCCTCGTAGCGGGCGACGACTTCCCGGCGCGTCAGGTTGCCCGGCAGGGCGGTCACGCCGAGCCCTAACGAGCGGAGGGCCGGCGGGTCGCCGGCTTCCACCCAGTAGCCAAGCGTGGTCCCGAGATCCATCAGCGGGTCGCCGATCGTCGCCATTTCCCAGTCGAGCACGGCCACCACGCGCGACGGGTCGTCCGCCGCCAGGACGAGGTTGTCGTACTTGAAGTCGTTATGGACCAGGGTGCACGCGGATTCGGGGGGACGCGATGCCTCGAGCCACGACGCGATGCGCTCCACGTCGGGCTGCGCCCCGGTGCGCGCGGCCTCGAAGCGCCGGCTCCACCCCCCCACCTGGCGCTCCACGTACCCCTCCGGGCGCCCCATCGACGCCAGGCCCGCCGCGGCGCGGTCCACCGCGTGGATCTCGGCGAGCGTGTCGACCGCCGCCGCGGCGATCCGGCGCATGAGGGGCGGGTCGATCGCGACCCCGTCGGGGATCCGATCGCGCAGGATGATCCCGGTGGCCCGCTCCATGAGGTAGAACGGCGCGCCGAGGACGGCCGGATCGTCGCAGATGGCCAGGACGCGCGGAACCTTCCCGTAGGCGGTGCCTAACGCTTGCAGGAGGCGGGCCTCGCGCACCACGTCGTGCGCCACCCCCTTCCCGACCCCGAATGGCGGGCGCCGGAGGATGCGGGCCACGCCGTCACTCTCCACGAGGTACGTGAGGTTGGAGAAGCCGCGTGGGAACTGGGAGACGCGGAGCTCGCCGCCGCCACCCAGGCGCTGCCGCCGCAGGTACGCGCGCAGCGCCTCCGTGTCGAGCTCCTCCCCGGCGCGAACGCGCCCGGGACGATCGATCGGGGATGCGCTCATTCGCGAATCGACACGCCGTACTGCTTCAGGATGCGCCGCGCCAGCACGCCCTTGTGCACCTCGTCGGCCCCGTCGTAGATGCGCGCCGCGCGCTCGTGGCGGAACCAGTACGCGAGCGGCGTGTCGTCCGTCATCCCGAGCGCGCCGTGCACCTGGATGGCGCGGTCGAGGACGCGTTGCAGCACGCCGGCGGCGAAGAACTTGATGGTCGAGACCGACTCGCGCGCGGCCGACGCACCGTGGGCATCGATCCGACGCGCGGTGTCGAGGATGAGGAGCCGCGCCGCGTCGATCTCCGCGCGGGAGTCGGCGATCATGTGCTGCACGCCCTGCTTGGTCCCCAGCACCACGCCGGGCGACAGTTCGCGCGTGGCGGCATGCCGGCAGGTGAGATCCAGCGCGCGCTCGCAGATCCCGATCCAGCGCATGCAATGGTGGATGCGCCCCGGCCCGAGGCGCTCCTGGGCCAGGGCGAATCCGTCCCCCTCGCCGCCGATGCGATGCGTCACCGGGACACGGCAGCGGTCGAAACGCACCTCGCCATGGGTCGCGTAGCCCTCGCCGGCGTCACCCATCACCCGGATGTTGCGCACGAGCGCGTAGCCCGGCGTGTCCGTCGGGACGATGACCTGGCTGGCGCGCCGGTGGGGCGGGGCCGACGGGTCGGTGACGGCCATGACGATGGCGAACGCCGCCCCGTCAGCTGCCGTCGTGAACCACTTGTGCCCGGTGATGACGTAGTCGTCGCCATCGCGCTCGGCGCGTGCCTCGAGCCAGGTCGGGTTGGAGCCGGCGCGCTCCGGTTCGGTCATGGCAAAGCACGAGCGGATCTCGCCTCGCGCCAGCGGGGCCAGCCAGCGCGCCTGCTGGCCGGCAGTCCCGTGCGCGAGCAGGAGCTCCATGTTACCGATGTCGGGCGCCTGGCAGTTGAGCGCGAAGTGCCCGATGGGGGTGCGCCCCAGCTCCTCGCTGACCGCCGCGAACTCGACCAGCGACAACCCCAGCCCTCCCATCGCCGCCGGGAGGTGCGGCGCCCAGAGTCCGCGCGCGCGCGCCATGTCCCGCGCCGCCTCGAGCGCCGCGGCCACGCGGGACCACGGCTCGTTGAGGAAACGTGGCTCCAGCGGCAGGAGGACCTCGTCGACGAAGTCGCGGACCGTGGCCCGCACGGATGGGTCGTTAGGCATGGTGTGCCTTGGGGGGCGGCGCGAGGCGGGTGGGGGCGAGCGGGAGCGGGTGAGAGCGGGTGGGA